>DVNP01000036.1 GCA_018714285.1 Candidatus Caccomorpha excrementavium
ATGAATTCGGATACCGGATTCTTGCCGTAATGGAACGATAACGAAAGGAAGGGCGCGTACTTCTTCAGACCTGCAGCAGCAGCGCAGCGGCAGGTTTGATTGACGAAACCGGCAGCGCAGAAATGAGGAAACTATGTACAAAGCAAAAGAATCACGTTATGATTGTATGGAATACCGCCGCTGCGGCGCAAGCGGACTGAAGCTTCCCGCAGTTTCTCTGGGACTGTGGCATAACTTCGGAGACCGCTCCGGCTATGATATGATGAAGAAGCTGTGTTTTACGGCATTTGACAACGGAATTACACATTTTGATCTGGCTAATAACTACGGACCGGAGCCGGGCAGCGCGGAGCGCAACTGGGGCCGGATTCTGAAGGAGGAACTGAAGGATTACCGGGACGAGCTGATTATCAGCACAAAAGCGGGGTATGATATGTGGAAGGGACCCTACGGTGACTGGGGCAGCCGCAAGTATCTGCTTGCCAGTCTGGATCAGAGCCTGCTGCGCATGGGGCTGGATTATGTGGATATCTATTATCATCATCGCATGGATCCGGGGACGCCTCTTGAGGAGACAATGGGAGCCCTGAATCAGGCGGTTATCAGCGGCAAGGCTCTCTACGCCGGACTCTCCAATTATGACGGAGAGACCATGAAAAAAGCCTGCCGGATTCTTGAAGAGCTGCACTGCCCCTTCGTCATTAATCAGAACCGGTATAATATCTTTGATCGGACGATTGAACAGAACGGCTTAAAGCAGGCGGCTGCAGAGGAGAAGAAGGGGATTATCGCGTTCAGTCCTCTTGCGCAGGGGCTTCTGACCGACCGGTATCTTGACGGGATTCCGTCAGACAGCAGGATCGCTGTGGACGGAAGGTTCCTCAGGGCCAGTCAGATCACGGAAGAAAGGGCGGCGCAGATCAGAAGTCTGAACAGGCTTGCTTCCGAGCGTGGAGAAAGCCTTGCGAGAATGGCCCTGGAGTGGGTTCTGAAGGACGATGCCGTTACCGGTGTGCTGATTGGCGCTTCCAGGCCGGAACAGCTTCTGGAGAATCTCAAAATTATAGACAGAACTCCTTTCACAAAAGAGGAGCTGAAGGCGGTTGACGAGGCGGTATTCGGACAGGAAAGCAGGGCGGAATAAGAAATGTTACAGAGTTCAGATACAATGAAGGTCATTGCACGGATACGGACGGAATTCCCGGAAAAGTTCGGGATTCCGCGCCAGAGCGGGCTGGTCGGGGATCTGAGAGGGAAGGTAATCTTTGAACCGGAATACCGGAATCCGGACGCGCTGCGGGGGATAGAAGGATATTCTCATATCTGGCTGATCTGGAAATTTTCCGAATCGGTCAGGGATACCTTCTCTCCGACGGTCCGTCCGCCGAGACTGGGAGGAAATGTGCGCATGGGAGTATTTGCGACCCGTTCTCCCTTCCGGCCGAATGCTCTGGGATTGTCATCGGTGCGGCTGCTCAGGGTAGAGCTGCATACCGCAAAAGGCCCCGTCCTGTATGTCGCAGGCGCGGACCTTATGGATCAGACGCCGATTTATGATATTAAGCCGTATCTGCCGAATGTTGACAGCCATCCGGATGCGGAAGGCGGGTTTGCGGATCAGGTGTATGATTACGCGCTTACCGTGCGCTGCCCGAAAGATTTGGCCGCGCGGATTCCGGAGGACAGAAGGGAGGCGCTGTATTCGGTGCTTGCGCAGGATCCGCGGCCGTCCTATCAGGAAGAGCCGGAGCGTATCTATGGCATGGCATTTGCGGGGGTGAATGTGAGCTTTACCGTAAAGGAAGGGATTCTTACAATATGCGGGGTTAGTTTAAAGAGATGTTGAGAATGATTAATGCAAGCATTGTACTGGAAGGCGGCGCCGCAAGGGGAGTATTTACAGCGGGAGCGCTGGATTATCTGATGGAGCAGGATATTTATTGTTCCCATGTGGTTGGAGTATCGGCGGGAAGCTGCAACGGAGTGGATTATATTTCCGGACAGATCGGCAGAACGAAGAACTGCATGATTCATAAGGATAAAGAGAACGCATATATCGGAGTCCGGACGCTGATCAGAAGAAGGACCTTATATGATATGGATATGGTATTTGATTACTATCCGAACGTTCTGTATCCGTTTGATTTTGATACCTATTCAAAATCAGATATGAGGGGAGAATGGGTTGTAACGAACTGCAGAACAGGAGAGGCGGAGTATCTGGACAGCAGGACGGATAAAGAGGAGCTGATGAAGATTATCAGGGCGTCGAGCAGTATGCCTGTCGTCTCCCCTATGGTTGAATTACACGGGGAGAAATATCTGGACGGAGGGCTTGCGGATTCGATCCCGATTGAAAGAGCCCTGTCCTACGGCAATGATAAGGTGATTGTGATCCTGACCAGAAAGGAAGGATATCGAAAGAAACCGATTGGAAAGATGCAGAGAGATGTTTACCAGAGGTATTTCAGGGATTATCCGCAGCTGATTGAGACAATCTGTACAAGGGCAGAGAATTATAACCGTAGCCTGGACCAGCTTGTGGAGCTTGAGCGGGAAGGAAAGGTCTTTGTCATCCATCCGTTTTTCCCGACAGTCGGCAGAACCGAGACCAGGTATGAACGTCTGTTGGAATTTTATCAGCATGGCTATCAGGTTATGAAGAATTCAAGAAGACGGCTGGAAGCCTATCTGATGTCATAATTCAAAAAGAAGCCGATCCGCGAAATCTGATGCGCGGATGCGGCTTCTTTCCTGTGGAGCGGCTTATTTCTTAAATAAATATAAACAATGCATAAAAATAAAAATACTGTCTTGACGAAATAAAAAGTTGTGATATTATTAATTTGTTAGCTAGCTAACAGTTTGCTAGCTAATAGTTTGCTATCGAACAGAGTAGGAGAGCAGTATGGAGACGATGAAAACAAGAGATGATATCGGATATGAAGTAAAGACGCTGGATAATCTGTTCGGCAGGAGAATTGACGCGTTCATGGAGAATTCCGGGCTGAGGGATGTAACGCGGATGCATGCATGGATTATCGGGTTCCTCTACCGGAACCGGGATCGGGATGTCTTTCAGAGAGACGTAGAAGCGGAGTTCCGGGTCGCGCGTTCCACAGCCACGAATATTCTGCAGCTGATGGTCAGGAAGGGATATATTACCAAAGAGCCGGTTGCTTATGATGATAGGCTGAAGAAGCTGATACTGACCGATAAGGGAATTGAGGTTGAGAAGCTGATCCAGCGCAACATCGGGGAAATTGAGCGTCAGCTGAGTTCCAGCATCACTGCGGAGGAGAAGGCAGAGTTCCTGCGGATCATCCGGAAGCTGAAAGCGTCGCTTGAGTAATAAGTCTGTACAGCTATGCTGCGGCAGTAAGATTTAAGATTAAAGGAGGGTTATTATGCTTACAACACTGTTGGCGCAGGTAAAGCAATACAAGAAGGCTTCTATCCTGGCGCCGTTTTTTACCGCAATGGAGGTGTTCCTGGAAGTGTTGATTCCCATGCTGATGGCGGCCATCATTGATGACGGAATCGAAGCGGGAAATCTGGGGCACGTCTACCGGTACGGAATTTTGATGCTGATTGTTGCGGGATTAAGTCTCATGTCCGGCGCTCTGGCCGGCAAGTACGCGGCGCATGCATCGACGGGCTTTGCCTGTAATCTTAGGGATGCCATGTATACGAATATACAGAACTATTCCTTCTCCAACATTGACAAATACAGTACGGCCGGTTTGGTAACAAGGCTTACGACGGATGTTACGAATCTTCAGAACGCATACCAGATGATTTTAAGAATGTGCACCAGGGCCCCTCTGAATCTGATCAGTGCGCTGATTATGGCATTTATGATTCACGCAGAGCTGAGTATGATCTTTGTGATTGCCATTATCTTCCTTGGATGCTGTCTCGGATTCATCATGTCGAAGGCGGGAAAACGCTTTAATGAAGTTTTCCGGAAGTATGATGATTTGAATGCAAGTGTTCAGGAGAATGTATCCGCTATTCGGGTTGTAAAAGCGTATGTAAGGGAAGAGTACGAGGATGATAAGTTCAGGAAGGCGGCGAACAAGGTCTATGAGCTGTTTGTGAGGGCCGAGAAGATGATTACGCTCAATAATCCGGTTATGATGCTGAGCGTATACGGCTGTATCCTTCTGCTGTCGTGGCTTGGAGCAAAGATGATCGTCGGCGGGAGCCTGACGACCGGACAGCTGACATCTCTGTTATCCTATATTATGAATATCCTGATGAGCCTGATGATGCTTTCCATGGTATTCGTTATGATTACCATGAGCGTAGCCAGCGCAAAAAGAATCGCGGAAGTAATTAATGAGCAGTCTGATCTTTCCAATCCGGCATCCCCGGTAACGGAAGTAAAGGACGGGAGTATTGAATTCTGCGATGTGGATTTTGCGTATCGTCAGGGCAGCGGAGAGTCGGTATTAAAGGATATTAACTTAAGAATTGAATCCGGAGAGACCGTAGGTATTATCGGAGGAACGGGAAGCGCGAAGTCCAGTCTCGTGAATCTGATCAGCCGTCTCTATGATGTAACGGCCGGCAGCGTCAGGGTCGGAGGCCTCGATGTCAGGCAGTATGATATGAACAGCCTGAGAAATCAGGTGGCCGTGGTATTGCAGAAGAATGTTCTGTTTTCGGGAACGATCCTTGAGAATCTTCGCTGGGGAGATAAGAACGCGACAGAAGAGGAATGCAGGGAAGTCTGCGAGCTGGCCTGCGCGGATGAATTCATCAGCCGTCTTCCGGACGGTTATCATACTTACATCGAGCAGGGCGGTACGAATGTCTCCGGCGGACAAAAGCAGAGACTGTGTATTGCGCGCGCACTGCTCAAAAAGCCCAAGGTCCTGATTCTGGATGACTCGACGAGCGCGGTTGATACGGCGACAGACGCGAAGATCAGGGATGCGTTCGCAAGGAAGATCCCTGGAACAACCAAGATTATTATTGCGCAGAGAATCTCGAGCGTGGAGCACGCGGATAAGATTATTGTTATGGATAACGGCAGAATCAACGGAATCGGCACACATGAGGAGCTGGCTGTGTCCAATGAGATCTATAAAGAAATCTACGAATCTCAGATCAAGGGCGGTGGAGATTTTGATAAGATGGGAGGGAATCACTGATGGCAGAACAGGCAAAAGTTGTAAGAGGACCGGGTCCCAGGATGTACGGAAAAGTAAAGATTGAGAAGCCGGGTCCGATTTTAAAGCGTCTGATGGGAATTGTACTGAAGAAATACGCGCCTCACTGTATTCTGGTGCTGATATGTCTGGCGGGATCAACTTTCGCGACGGTTCGGGGAACTTTGTTCCTTCAGTCCCTGATTGATGATTATATTTTTCCGCTGATTGGAGTTCCAGATCCGGATTTTTCGGCGCTGCTTCATGCGATTCTGCAGATTGCGTGCATTTATCTGTTCGGCGTGATCTGCAGCTATGGTTATAACCGTCTGATGGTAAATGTCAGCCAGGGTACTCTGCGTAATATCCGTGTGGACCTGTTCACGAAGATGGAATCCCTTCCGATCAAGTATTTTGATACGCATGCGCACGGGGATATTATGTCAATCTATACGAATGATACGGATACGCTCAGACAGCTGATCGGTCAGAGCATACCACAGCTGATTTCGAGCCTGTTCTCGATTGTAAGCGTATTCATCAGCATGCTGTTCTTAAATGTGCCGCTGACGATTATCAGTGTCTGTATGGTAGTGGTAATGCTGATTACCAGCGGGAAGATTGCGGGGAAGTCCGGAACCTATTTCATAAAGCAGCAGAAGAATCTGGGTGTTGTGAACGGCTATATTGAAGAGATGATGGATGGACAGAAGGTTGTCAAGGTATTCTGTCATGAAGAGGAGAGCCTTGAGAAGTTCAGGAAGCTCAATGAGGAGCTGAGAGAATCCGCGGATCAGGCGAATATGTTTGCAAATATTCTGATGCCGATTAATGCCAATCTCGGGAATCTCAGCTATGTTATCTGCGCGGTAGTCGGCGCCGTGCTTGCGCTGAACGGCTATGCCGGGCTTACCATCGGTACGCTGGTGGCATTCCTGACCTTTAACCGGAGCTTTAATCAGCCGATTGCGCAGGTCAGCCAGCAGCTGAACAGTATTGTTATGGCGCTTGCCGGGGCAGAACGTATTTTTAAGCTGATGGATGAAAAGCCGGAGACGGATGAGGGGTATGTGACGCTGGTTAACGCTGTCAGGAATCCGGACGGAAGTCTTGCCGAGACAGAGAAGAGAACCGGTCTGTGGGCGTGGAGACATCCTCATTCCGCGGACGGAACAGTGACTTATACCAAGCTTGAGGGGCGCGTGACCTTTAACGGAGTGGATTTCGGATATACGGATGACAAGATCGTACTGCATGATATTAAAATGTATGCGGAACCGGGTCAGAAGATTGCTTTTGTTGGGAGTACGGGCGCTGGGAAGACGACCATTACAAACCTGATTAACAGGTTCTATGATATTCAGGACGGAAAGATCCGCTATGATGAGATTAACATTAATAAAATCAAGAAGGCAGACCTGAGACGTTCGCTCGGCATTGTGCTTCAGGATACGCATCTGTTCACGGGTACGGTTATGGAAAATATCCGATATGGACGTCTTGATGCTACGGATGAGGAATGTATCGCGGCTGCGAAGCTTGCGAATGCGGACGGATTTATCCGCAGGCTTCCTGACGGTTATCAGACCAGACTGACGGGAGACGGCGGCAACTTAAGTCAGGGGCAGCGTCAGCTTCTTGCCATTGCCCGCGCGGCGGTCGCGGATCCGCCGGTATTGATTCTGGATGAGGCGACCAGTTCGATTGATACAAGAACCGAAGCGCTGGTGCAGAAGGGAATGGATCATCTGATGAGCGGAAGGACGACCTTTGTCATTGCGCACAGGCTTTCTACTGTACGGAATTCGGACTGTATCATGGTGCTGGAGCAGGGAAGAATTATTGAGAGAGGTACGCATGATCAGCTGATGGAGCAGAAAGGGAAATATTATCAGCTTTACACGGGAAATTTTGCAGATGCATAGAACTTGAACGAATTTACATCTTTTCGGAGAGCCGGAAATACGATATAATAGAGGGAGAATATTATAAGGAGGAGTAATTCTATGAAGATACTGGACACCAAATTCGTACAGGGTTTCATTAAGATGGCGGACGACGGCTATCGTCAGGGGTGGCACGAGAGGAACGGAGGTAATTTGTCCTATCGGCTCCGAACGGAGGAGGCGGAAAGCATTAAGCCAAGAATGAATTTCAGAGATGAATGGTTCCCGATTGGGACAAGTGTTCCGGGTCTTGCGGGAGAATTCTTCCTTGTTACCGGCTCCGGCAAGTATTTCCGCAATATTATTGTGGATCCCGAGGTCTGTATTGCAATTATAGAGCTTGATGAGGCGGGAGAGAATTACCGGATATGCTGGGGACTTGTGGAAGGAGGAAGGCCGACAAGCGAGCTTGCGTCTCATCTGATGAATCATGAGGTGAAGAAGGATGTGACAGGCGGGGCGCACCGGGTCATTTATCATGCGCATACTACGAATATTATTGCTTTGACTTATATTCTGCCGCTGGATGACAGAACCTTCACAAGAGAGCTGTGGGAGATGGCAACGGAATGTCCGGTTGTGTTTCCGGACGGAGTAGGTGTTGTGGAGTGGATGGTTCCCGGCGGACGGGATATCGCGGTAGAGACGAGCCGTCTGATGAAGAAGTATAATGCGGTGATCTGGGCGCATCACGGCATGTTCTGTTCGGGCGAGGATTTTGATACGACCTTCGGACTGATGCATACGATTGAGAAGTCGGCTGAGATTCTGCTGAAGGTTCTGGCCGTATCGCCGGTGAAGAGACAGACCATTACGGCGCAGAACTTCAGAGATCTTGCCGTCGGATTCGGGCTTACGCTTCCGGAGGAGTTTCTGTACGAGAAATAAGCTTCAGGCCGGCGCAGGAGAGCGCCGGCCTTTTTCCGGGCATCGGGACAGGGCTTTCTGACCGGTGGTAAGGGAGCGGAACCATAAGTCGCTATTAGCAGTAAGAAGGAGGAGAGCGTTTGATTTATATAACAGGAGACTGCCATGCAGATTATGAGAGATTCGGATTTTCGGCCTTTCCGGAGCAGAGGGAGATGACAAAAGAGGATTATGTCATCATATGCGGGGATTTTGGATATCTCGGACGGACCAGGGAGCAGGACTACTGGCTTCGGTGGCTGAATGACAGGCCGTTTACAACGCTCTGGGTGGACGGGAATCATGAGAATTTCGACGCGCTGAAGGAATATGAGCCGGAAGTCTGGCGCGGAGGGAAGGTTCAGTTTCTGAGAGACTCCGTAATTCATCTTATGCGCGGACAGCTCTATGAAATCGGCGGCCGGACATGGTTTACGTTCGGAGGAGCGGGAAGCCACGATATTGAGGACGGAATTTTAGATCCCAAGGATCCGATGTTTAAGAAAAAGAAGCAGATCCTGAACCGAAGGGGAGCGCGCTATCGGATTCGTCATGTGGACTGGTGGGAAGAGGAGATGCCTTCCCGGGCAGAAATGGAGGAAGGACTCCGGAACCTGGAAGCGGCGGGGAACGCGGTGGATTATATTGTGACGCACTGCGCGCCGACCGGCATACAGAGTCTTCTCCCGGACGGAGAATATGTGCCGGATTCGCTGACGGATTATTTTGAGAGACTCAGAGAAAAGATTCGGTTCCGGAACTGGTTCTTCGGACATTACCACGACAACCGGATCATAGAGAAGAGATTTGCCCTTCTCTATGAACAGATCGTAAGGGTTCTGTGATGGCAGGAAAAACAGCGGAAACCGGATCCGGACCGGTTCTATCGCATGGTCCGGAGGCATTCCTTCAGCTGCTCAAACAATTCCCGATCGGCCGCGGTGGTCTTTAAGTTCGTTACAAATTCTCTGCCGTCAGGGTATGTTATTTTGACTTCCACTATGGATTCCTCAGGCAGACCTTGCTCCGATACGGTGCGAAGGAAAGAGAAGAACTTCGGATGCGCGGCCCGGAAGCCGGATACGGCATTCTTCAGGCGAAGCAGCAAAAACGGATTCATGGGATGTCCTCCTTTCCGGAGAGGGCGCTTTTCTGTCTCAGCAGGGCGATCTCCTGTTTATGTCCGGCCGTATCATTCGGAGTCTCCAGAATGAAGGGAAGCCCGCGCAGGGCCGGGTGAGTCAAGACGTTCACAAGAGCAGGGAGACCAATGGCGCCTTCGCCTATTCTTGCATGCCTGTCCTTCCGGCTTCCGGGAGGATTCAGGCTGTCGTTGACATGAACCGCCATCAGTCTGGAAAGACCAATGACACGATCGAATTCTCTGAGAATGCCGTCGAGATTATGCCGGACGTCATATCCGGCATCTGAGAGATGACAGGTGTCGATACAGACTCCTGCCTTATCGGGCAGTTCCAGGCGCTCGAGAATCCGGGCGAGCTCTTCAAAGCTTCTTCCTACTTCCGTGCCCTTTCCGGACATGGTCTCAAGCAGTACGATGGTGGACTGTTCGGGAGTCAGGCAGCGGTTCAGCAGATCGGCGATTAGAATCTCTGCAGTCTTAGTGCCCTGTCCGAGATGGCTGCCCGGATGGAAGTTATAATAATTGCCGGGGAGCTGTTCCATAACCGCAAGATCTCCCGCGAACATCTCATATGCCAGCTCGCGTACGCGGCCCGATGAGGAGCAGGCATTCATCGTGTAGGGAGCGTGAGCGATGAAGGGAGCGAACCGGTTCTGCTTAAGATATGCGTTCAGAGCCGAAATATCCTCCCGATTGGGCGCCTTTGCCGATGCGCCGCGCGGATTGCGCAGGAAGCACTGGAAGGTATCCGCTCCAATGGAGGATGCCAGCTTCCCCATGGCAAGGAAGCCCCCTGCGATGGACAGATGACAGCCAATGTGCAGCATAAGCATCTCCTTTGTATTATGATAGAATCAGTATACCGTACCAAAGAAAAATCCGCAAGGCCGGAATACCCGGCGCCGGTGAGAAAATGCGTTTGAGAATGCTTGAATTTACATCATGAATTTGTTATGATATGTAATAAGAAATTTAAAAGATTAAAAGGAGGATACGATAATGGTAAACAGATTTGTTTTGAATGAAACTTCCTATCACGGCAAGGGCGCAATCGGAAGCATTGCGGATGAAGCGAAGGCCAGGGGCTTTCAGAAGGCGTTCATCTGCTCGGATCCGGATCTGATTAAGTTCCAGGTAACGAAGAAGGTGACGGATGTCCTGGATAACGCGGGACTTGTGTATGAGATATATTCTGAGATTAAGCCGAATCCTACGATTGAGAATGTTCAGACCGGTGTGGAAGCTTTTAAGAAGTCGGGAGCGGATTATATTATCGCGATCGGCGGCGGTTCTTCCATGGATACTGCCAAGGCAATCGGTATTATTATTAAGAATCCGGAGTTCGCGGATGTCAGGAGCCTGGAGGGCGTTGCGCCGACGAAGAACAAGTGTGTTCCGATTATTGCGGTTCCCACAACGGCAGGTACGGCGGCTGAGGTTACGATTAATTATGTTATTACAGATGTTCAGAATAACCGCAAGATGGTATGCGTGGACGTTCATGATAT
>DVNP01000293.1 GCA_018714285.1 Candidatus Caccomorpha excrementavium
ACGGCTGCAACATGGGCGTGAAGTCGCTGAACCGATATCTGAATCAATACAAAGCCGCGGACGAACAGACGAAAGACATCGCGAAGAAGCTGATTCATATGGAAGAGAAGCTGACCGCAGATATACAGCGGTTTCTGTAACGGCGATCCCCATACCCGGGGCTGTCGGTTCATGCCGGCGTTGCCCCTGACACTTAAAAGGGAGACAGTCCGGTATCATTCAGGCATTATCAAAGACCTGAAGCTTTACCGGAACTGTCTCCCTCTTTCATTCGTCCTTATTTTAGGGCGCATACTTCAGATTCTCAAAATCACCCGCCTGCTGATCCAGCCGTCTTCGTTCCCATTCCGCGCCGCTGCGCAGGGCTGTCACCCTGGTCAGGCCCTGAGCCTAAAGGTCTTCGGAGCGTACCGGTACACCAGAACGCACGCAATCACGCTGTACAGAATACAGAATACAATCGTCATGATTCCGAACAGAAGAGTCGGCATCTTCAGCCTCATCAGATAGAAGCATACCAGATAGGTTGCCATCATAATCAGCCGGTAGGTTCCGCTCTTAATCTCCGTTCCTGCGTTATAGGGCTGCAGCAGGTAATAAATCGTCAGATAATGTACCGAGAAAAAGATACTCATACACGGCAGCGAAACGATAAGCACCACATAATTCAGAACATCCTGCGTTCCCCCGGATACAAAAAGCAGCAGCGCAAGCCCGGCTCCCAGAATTGCGGCAGGCACGAGATTAATTTTCACAATTTCCCTCAGCCGGATCCGGAACAGCTTAAGGATATGAGCCGGCTGCTTATAGAACGAATAGGTCAGCAGACTGTGGTCGCAGTTCATAAACAGCGCCGTGGTGAATCCGGTTCCGCGGTTAATCGAATACAGGATGAATACAAAATAAGGCAGCCAGGTCAGAATCATCCGGTTCGCCACCTCTCTTGCCTCCGGAACCAGACAGACGCCAATCAGCGCCGCTGCCGTCAGAACCAGACAGACCGCCGCGATTCGCAGAGAGGCCTTCCACAGCAGCCTCCTGTGACGCTTGATGAACAGCTCGTTCAGATACTCATATCCCTTCCTGCTGCTTGTAATTCCAGTCTCATCCGCAATAAACCGGTTTGCCTGCGTCTTTGAGGCCTGCTTCACTTCCTCCGTCCGGAACGCGGACTGTGTCAGAACCTGCTGATAGACCTCCCTGTAATACGGGAACCGAAGGATTCTCCGTAACGACAGCGCCCCGCTCAGAACCGGAAGAAGCATCAGCGCGGCAGTGGCGCCCTGCGGCAGAATCAGTCCCGCGGCAGGAAGCCCATAGGTCAGGCCCAGCAGCAGAGCCATCAGAATCCAGGCCGTCTTATCCAAGTTGTTCTCATTCGGCAGCTCTTCGTATCGTTCATAGCGGTAAAGATACCACGCGGCCGCCGTAACCTTCATTCCCGCCACAAAGAACGGAATCAGAAGGCACTGCCATACCGCAAGTCCCTTAAGCGTTCCGAATAACGTCCCGCACACGGCGAATCCAAGGAATACCCGCGCAATGGCATACGCATAATGAATCAGGGTATATTCCCGGGCATTCATCCGCATCAGGAACATTGCGTAGTATTTATCCCGAGTGGGATTGAACATATAGGTGTTGGCAAACGCGCCAATCAGCGTTAAAAAGAACAGAATATGCACAAATACCGCCGCCTGATCCGCATTGCCATAGAGGGAAGCCGCCCCTGCCACCATAATGAGAAAATAAAGCAGCTTTCCGATAAAGATCGAAAAAAGCTCCCAGATCACGGACAGTACATTGGCGAATATCTTCAGCCCGCGCACCTGATAAAGCGTGTCCGGAAGCGCCCGCCGCACCAGGGGGATCTGCTTGATCGAATACAGAATACTGTTCACCCGATACGCGTTCTTCAGCGAAAAAGACTGCTGCAGGGTTCTATTCATTGCCCTCCTCCTCCCTTAAGGCGGCGATGATCCTCTGCTTGAACTCCCTGCTGTCCAGATTGGCCTTATCAACCTCTTCCAGAGTTCCATGATTCAGCAGAACAATTTCATCGCACAGATCCAGCGCCAGATCCAGAATATGAGTCGAGAACAGAATGATTCTGCCGGCCTTCTGTCCGCGCAGCATCTGCTTCATCTCCTCCGCCACTACAACATCCAGCGAGGTCAGAGGCTCGTCGAGCAAAAGAACCTGCGGTCTTGCAATCAGATTGACCAGCATCTGCATCTTATTCTTCATTCCATGAGAATAATCCTTCAGCAGCTTGTCCCTGTCCTCCGGGTCAATGCCTACCAGCTCAAAATATTCATCCAGAGGCCGTACATCAGGAATCGAATTCTCATTAATATCAACAAAGAACTTCAGGAATTCCCTTGCCGTAAGGAACTCCGGAACCACGGGAGCAGACAGAACATAACCGATATCCTCCGGCTGCACCGCGCGGCGCCCCTGCTCTGTCTCCAGGTAAAAATCCCCTCCATCCGTCCGGATATCCCGGTTCAGACAGTTAAACAGCGTCGTCTTGCCGGCTCCGTTCCTTCCGAGAAGCCCGTATATCTTTCCGCTCTCAAACCGAAAGCTGATATCCTTAAGAACCTCCTTCCCGCCAAAGCTTTTGGTCAGATGATCAATCACAAAAACCATAACAGACTCCTTTCTCATCCATTTTCTCTCATTATACAACTTTCCGGCAGATCACGGTATTAAACTTCTATTAGAATCCAATAAGAAAGGATGCCGCGCTATTTCACGGCATCCTGTGAATCACTCTGTCTTATTTCTGTCATCCGGTCGGGCCGTCACGATCAGAAGCCTCTGCTGCACACACATCTCCACATGAAAGGTCTTCGGAACCGGATTCCCCCGGAAACGAATCGTAACCGTCTCCTTCTTTCTCCCGATTACCCTGCCGGCTCCGAATCTGACATGCATGACCTCACAGCCCACAGCCAGCTCCTCCGGATCCAGCAGAAGCTCTCCTATATATCGGGAAGCGGCCAGCTCCTTATTATAACGTTCTTGGGAATACAGGATATACAGACAATCCTTTGCCCTGGTCATGGCAACATAGAACAGCCGGCGTTCCTCCTCAAGCTCCTCCTCCATTGCCGCCTTATGATGAGGGGTAATCTCCTCATTCGCGTCCACAATGAATACAATCCGGTATTCCAGCCCCTTGACGGAATGCATCGTGGCAAGCGAGACTCCGTCATAATCCCTCCGGCGGCGCAGCCTCGCCTGCTCTGCCAGCTCCGCCTTATATTCCTCCATATGAGCGAACCACCCGTCATATGTCTGATATTCCTTCGCGCTCTCCGCAAGCTCTCCCAGGATATCAAACAGCTCCTGCGGCTTCATTCTGCGGTATCTGGCATACTCCTCCAGATACCCGTCATATCCGATTCCCTGTCTGATATACTGAATCGCGGCATACGGGTTCAGCGTCTTAAGCATCGCGATATCATACTCCAGCCGGTCAATCCTCTCGATCATCCAGTCCTTATCCGCGTACCAGTCCCGCAGCCGGTCAAAGCTGACAGACGGATCCTGAAAGGCCTCCCTCGACAGATACCGCTTCGGCCGGTTCGCAATCTGCAGAAACAGCGCCCGATCCCTCGCGCCCTTCGCAATCTGCATATAAGCCTTAAGATTCCCCGCAATCCAGTGATCATAAAGATTCGGCACCGCATCCTTCATACAGAACGGAATGTTATATTCCATCAGCTTCGATGCCAGAGCCCGCGGCTGCAGGTTCGTCCGGAAGAGCACAGCCATCTCCCGATAAGGGATTCCCTTCTCATGATACTGCAGCAGTTCGTTCACAACCGCCTGGTTCTGTCCGGAAAACTCGGCAAACCCCTTGATCTCAATCTTCCCGTCCTCTTCTCTGACCGCGCGGATGTCCTTCGCGAACCGCTTCTTATTATTCTTAATGACCTTCCCCGCCGCTCTTACAATCTGCCCGCAGGAGCGGTAATTCCTGTCAAGCACAACCCGCTTCGCCCCCGGGTACTCCTTCTCAAAATTCAGCATAATCTCCGGTCTGGCGCCGCGGAACCGGTATATGGACTGATCGTCATCCCCGACAATGAACAGATTATTCTCGGGCTTTGCCAGCATCCGGATAATATCGTACTGAATCCGGTTGATATCCTGGAA
>DVNP01000294.1 GCA_018714285.1 Candidatus Caccomorpha excrementavium
TTTATTTTTTTTTGGAGGATTTACACATGAAAGGTACAGTAAAGTGGTTTAACAATCAGAAGGGCTTTGGCTTCATCTGTGATGAGAAGGGTAATGATGTATTCGTACATTATTCCGGACTGAACATGGAGGGCTTCAAGACTCTGGAAGAGGGTCAGAAGGTTGAGTTCGATGTCGTTCAGGGAGCAAAAGGACCGCAGGCAACGAACGTAACAAGATTATAATCAACATAGTTCTTTTTGTACCTTTTCCTAATTTATAAATTTATAAGTTTTTATAACGTTTATACTTTGAAATGGTCGTAACAGAAGAAACGAATTGATTGAAAGGAGCTGTGTACCGGACAGCTCCTTTTTTCAACCAAAAAACGAAGGAGGCTATGATATGGCAATTACAAAGGAAAGCTTTGGAACAACCGCAGACGGAGTCCGGGTGTTTCTGTACACAATCAGGAACGGCAACGGCATGGAAGTGTCCGTAACGGATTACGGCGCCAATATCGTAAAGATTCTGGCGCCGGATCGGTTCGGCCGCTTTGCCGATGTGGTGCTTGGCTATGATACGGTGGCGGGCTATGAGAAGAACACGCCGGGCTATGGTTCTTTTATCGGACGGCACGCAAACCGGATCGGGGGCGCGAGCGTGGTGCTTGACGGCAGGAGATATGAGCTTGAGAAGAATGACGGGGCCAATAACCTGCACAGCGGCAGCAGAGGGTTTAATAAGTTTGTATATCAGACGGTACTTGCCGATAACGGGGATTCGGGCAGCGTAGAATTTTCGAGGGTAAGTCCGGATATGGAACAGGGACTTCCGGGCAATATGGATGTCGCGGTCCGGTACACGCTGACGGAGAATAATGAACTGATTCTGGAATATTCCGCCGCCGCGGACAAAGAAACCGTGATCAATCTGACGAATCATTCGTACTTCAATCTTGCGGGACATGCGTCGGGGGATATTCTGGGACATAAGGTCATCGTCCATGCAGACAGCTTCACGCCGACCTCCGACGATTTGATTCCGACCGGAGAGATTCGCGACGTTACAGGAACGCCGATGGATTTCAGAGAGTTCAAAGAGGTAGGAAAGGAGATTGACGCGGATTACATTCCCCTGCGGCAGGCAGGCGGATATGATCACAATTACTGTCTTAATAAAACAGGAGACGGTCTGATACCTGCCGCAGAGCTCTGGGAAGAGGAAAGCGGCAGATATATGCAGGTTTATACGGATCTTCCGGGAATGCAGTTGTACACCGGGAACTTTATCAAGGGGGATGAGACGGGGAAGGATGGCTGCTGCTATCAGAGACGCGGCGGAATCTGCTTCGAAACGCAGTATTATCCGAATGCCTGCAATATTCCCGCATTTCCGTCCGATATCTTTAAGGCGGGAGAGAACTATCATTCCGTTACGGTATACAAGTTCGGCATCCGCTGATAAGCCCGTTACCAGCTGCGGAAAAGCTCCCGGTACTGGCTGGGAGTCATTCCTTCCTGCTTCTTGAACTGACGCATGAAGTGAAGCTCATTTTCATAACCGCAGAATTCTGCCAGGGACTGGATCGACATATCAGAGGTACGAAGATAAAACCGGGCATTCTTAAGCCTTGCGGCAATGACATCCTGCATACAGGAGATACCGAACAGCTCCTTATACAGATGCTGAAAATAAGAGGGACTCATATGGACCGTCTGCGCCATTTCCGGGACGGTCCATTTCTTATGCGGCGCATTCAGGATGGACATGCGCAGCTGATTCAGAACCGCGTAATACTTATGGGCCGTCTTCCGATCAGGAACCGTCTGAAGCCGGGAAGAGAGGGAATACAGCAGAGAGCGCATCAGGGAATCAAGAATCTGCTCCTTATGAATATGACTGCCGTTCTGTTCGAGTACCACAAGACGCGCGTAGTCGGACAGCAATCCCAGGCAGGAGAGACGGCAGGGGACATTGCAGGGGATGGACAGGCTCTCGAAAAAGGGATGTTCATCCTCTGTCATGTCAAAATGAATCCAGTCGTCATTATAATTTTTCCGGCGGCAGCCGTAGCGGACGGCAGCTGTCTTGTCGTACAGAATTACCGTATTGGGCTGTGTGTCAACCGGTATGCCGTCCACATAGAAATAGGCCTCTGTCTTAACGAGCAGAAGGGTATAATCCGGACTCCCGTGAGGGCGGTGCATCTCGAAATTGGTTGGATGTTTGGAATCATAGCCGCATTTGAATACGGAAATCATAGGATTACCTCCTCTTTCGTCCGGCAGCAGTTATTTGGTGCCGTAGATTCTGTCGCCCGCGTCTCCGAGACCCGGCAGAATATATCCGTTCTCATTAAGCCTTTTATCCAGGCAGCCGATATACAGATTCACATCGGGATGGCTCTTTTGCAGGCGCTGTACTCCTTCCGGAGCCGCAATCAGACATAAAAACCGAATCCGGGATATTCCGCGGTTTTTCAGCATACGAATGGCAGCCTCCGCGGATCCGCCCGTGGCAAGCATCGGATCTACAACGAAGATTTCCCGTTCCGCGGCGTCCGCGGGCAGCTTGCAGAAGTATTCATGCGGTTCCAGGGTCTTTTCGTCCCGGTACAGACCGATATGGCCGACCTTTGCGTTCGGGATCAGCCTCAGGATACCGTCTGCCATATGCAGTCCGGCGCGCAGAATCGGAACGACACAGAGCTTCTTCCCCCGGATCTCTCTTACGGTCGCAGGCATAAGCGGCGTCTCAATGAGCTTCTCGGAAAGAGGAAGATCCCGGCTCGCTTCATAGCAGATGAGCATGGCTACCTCGTATACGAGATCGCGGAACTCCTTGGTGCTCGTTGTTTTCTGGCGCATGATTCCGATCTTATGCTGAATCAGCGGATGATCCATGATGAATACAGATGACATGGTATGACCTCCCTAACGTTTTGTAAATAATGAAATGTTCCGGCATTATTATAACAAAGAAAGAATCAAACGAAAAGGGGAAAATCGAATTCATACATCAGAACAGAGGAGAAGCCCGATAGAGGGGGAGGATAACTACCGGGCTTGTTATATGAAAAAAATTATCTTGTAAGCATTCCTAAAATCTTTCCTAAAATTTTCTTGCTTAACTGGATGAATCTATTATAATAGACATATATGAGTATAGTATGGATATATTATGAACAAATTGTAAAGGATTGCAAAAGAAGAAAGGGAACATATTAAAACCTTTCTAATGACAGGCAATCCGGCCCGTATTCCATGATTTTTCCGCAATCACTGGGGAGTTGTGGCATAATGAAAACTGCGGCATATTTTAATCTAAGACAGCAGATATTATGTATGTGCCGGATCGTTGTCCTATGGCAGGCTAAAGGAGGTTTTTTATGTCCAGTGAGTTCAAAAAACTGATTAGCAGGGAGCTTGGCAGAAGTAATTATAATCGTTATGCCTCCTTTATCCGGAGCGGGCTGCGGGATAAAAGGATGGACCTGAAGGAAATATTCCGGGATATATACAGTCAGCTGGAATATGATGACGCAAAGGAGATTGTGACCAGGCATAACAGACTGAATGATTCCCTGCTGGATGCGTTCCGTATCAACAGGACGTATCTGTTTTCTTTCCTGTTCTATGCAGCGGCGGTTATTTTTCTGATTGCGGCGGATCTGAAGCTTGCGCCTGCGCTGGCCGCATTTGCGGCAATTACCCTTGTGTTCCTGAAACGGACGTGTGAATATCTCGAGAATAAGTATTGTTACGTTGACGCGCAGATTGTTTTGATTTACAAAGCGGTTCTGGAGCGTCTGATTGTGAGCAAGGGATTGAAGAGAGGAGCCGGAGGGAATTGACATTCCGGCTCCTTTGCGTGTATAATAAACTGGTTAATATTACAAATCAGAGGTGATAACGATGGAAACAAGAGTTGCGGTAATCGGCATTATCGTAGAGAACCGGGATTCTGTGGAAAAGCTGAATCTGGTGCTGCATGAATATGGGGATTATATTATCGGGCGTATGGGGATTCCATATCCGAAGCGGGAGATCAATATCATCAGTATCGCGGTGGATGCTCCGCAGGATGTGATCAGCGCTCTGTCGGGCAAGATCGGAAGGCTGCCCGGAATCAGCGCGAAGACGGCGTATTCCAATATAACGGGGCAGGAGAATGAGTAATGCGGAGCCGTTGAAATTGGCTGCGCGTCTGGCGGCCGAAGAGCAGCTTCCGAGAGAGGAACTGATTTGTCTGATTGCCTGCAGGGATGAGGAAGTGCGCAGTGCGCTTAGGACAGCAGCGGAAGCAGTCAGAAAGAAGTATTACGGTACGGATGTATACATACGGGGACTGATTGAGATATCAAATTACTGCCGGAATGACTGCCTGTACTGCGGAATCCGGCGGAGCAATGCTGCGGTACAGCGCTACCGGCTGACAAAGGAGGAGATTCTTGCCTGCTGCGAGATCGGCTATGAGCTGGGATTTAGGACTTTTGTTCTTCAGGGAGGAGAGGACGGCGGTTATACGGATGCGTTCCTTGAGGATCTGATTCTGGAGCAGAAGAGAAGGTATCCGGACTGCGCGGTAACGCTCTCGTTAGGAGAAAGAAGCAGGGAAAGCTACGAAAGACTGCGCGCTGCAGGCGCGGATCGGTATCTGCTCCGGCAGGAGGCGGCGGATCCCGTTCTGTACGGAAGGCTTCATCCGCGGGAGATGTCGCTTGAGAACCGGATCCGGTGTCTTTGGGACTTAAAGGAGATTGGATATCAGGTCGGATGCGGCTTCATGGTAGGAGCTCCCGGGCAGACCCCGGAGCATATTGCGGCAGATCTGGAATTCATGAAGAAGCTGAAGCCGCAGATGATAGGAATCGGCCCGTATGTTCCGCACCGGGATACTCCGTTCGCAGGGGAGCCTGCCGGTTCTCTTGAACAGACGCTCATGCTGCTGTCTGTGCTTCGGCTGATGTTCCCTTCTGTTTTGCTGCCTGCGACCACTGCGCTCGGAACCATTGCGAAGAATGGACGCGAGCTCGGAATCTGTTCGGGCGCCAATGTGGTAATGCCGAATCTTTCGCCTCAGTACGCGAAGGATAAGTACATGCTGTATAATAATAAGTTAAGAAGCGGCGCGGAAGCCGCGGAAGGGCTTGCCATGCTGAGACAGAGTATGGAAGCTGTCGGATATCAGATTGTAACAGACCGCGGAGACTGCGCGGGATGGACTAACGGGGAAGAGACGAACTGACCCGGAAGAAAGGAGTTAATATGTATAATAAATATTCTTTAAAGGCAGAGGAATTCATTGATCACGAGGAGGTTCTGGCTTCGCTTGCATATGCGGACGAGAACCGGGATAATCTGGAGCTGATTGATCAGCTGCTTGAGAAAGCCAGACTTCGCAAGGGACTGTCTCACAGGGAGGCATCGGTGCTGCTTGCCTGTCAGAATCCGGACAAGATTCAGGAAATGTACGATTTGGCAGAGCAGATTAAGAAGGATTTTTACGGCAATCGGATCGTGATGTTCGCCCCTCTGTATCTTTCTAATTATTGTGTCAACGGCTGTGTCTACTGTCCGTATCATCTGAAAAATAAGCACATTGCAAGGAAGAAGCTGACTCAGGAGGAGATTGTAAGAGAGGTGACGGCCCTTCAGGACATGGGACACAAGCGCCTCGCGATCGAGTCCGGAGAGGATCCGGTTCATAATCCTATCGAATACATACTTGAAAGCATTCAGACCATATACAGTATCCGGCATAAGAACGGCGCAATCCGTCGTGTCAATGTCAATATTGCCGCAACGACGGTGGAGAATTACAGGAAGCTGAAGGAAGCGGGAATCGGAACCTATATTCTGTTCCAGGAGACCTATCATAAGGAGAGCTATGAGAAGCTTCATCCGACCGGACCGAAGCATAACTATGCCTATCATACCGAAGCCATGGATCGCGCGATGGAAGGCGGAATTGACGATGTGGGACTGGGCGTGCTGTTCGGGCTGGAGCTGTACCGTTATGAATTCGCGGCGCTTCTGATGCACGCGGAGCACCTGGAGGCGGTGCACGGAGTCGGACCCCATACCATCAGTGTCCCGAGAATCAAGCATGCGGATGATATTGATCCGAATGTGTTTGACAACGGAATTGATGACGAGACCTTTGCGAAAATCTGCGCTCTGATTCGGATCTGCGTGCCATATACCGGAATGATTATATCGACAAGAGAAAGCAAGGCGGTCAGAGAGAAGGTGCTTCGTCTGGGAGTCTCGCAGATTAGCGGCGCGTCGCGTACAAGCGTGGGCGGATATTATGAGCCGGAGCCGGAAGAGGAGTGCTCGGAGCAGTTTGATGTCAGCGATAAGCGGACGCTTGACGAAGTGGTAAGATGGCTGATGGAGCTGGGATATATCCCGAGCTTCTGTACGGCGTGTTACAGAGAGGGAAGAACCGGGGATCGCTTCATGGCTCTGTGCAAGAGCGGACAGATTCAGAACTGCTGCCATCCCAACGCCCTGATGACGCTGAAGGAGTTTCTGATGGATTATGCGTCGGAGGAGACAAAAAAGATTGGAGAGGCGCTGATTGAAGCGGAATTAAAAAATATCCCCAGGGAGAAAACGCGTCTGATTGCGGCGGATCATATTAAGAAGATTGAAGAGGGAATCCGGGATTTCAGATTTTAGGAGGAAGTTATGGGATTAAATAATACGCCATCTGGCGAAAGAATTCATATCGGCTTCTTTGGATGCAGAAATGCGGGAAAGTCAAGCCTGGTTAATGCCGTGACCGGACAGGAGATCGCGATTGTTTCTGAAATCAGAGGAACGACGACGGATCCGGTCAGCAAGGCAATGGAGCTTCTTCCGCTTGGTCCGGTTATGATTATTGATACGCCGGGAATAGACGATGAAGGCAGTCTTGGAGAGCTTCGGATCAGAAGAACAAAGCAGGTGCTGAATAAGACGGACGTTGCCGTACTGGTGACGGACGCGGGAGCGGAAGGCTTAAAGGAAGCGGAAAAGGAGCTTATCGGGCTGTTCCGGGAGAAGAAAATTCCGTATATTATCGCATATAATAAGTCCGATCTGAGGAAAGATCAGGAGTGGAAGCCTGAGACAGAGGAAGGGATTGCGGTCAGCGCGCTGACAAAGGAAGGAATCCGGGAACTGAAGGAGAAGATTGCCGGACTCTCAAAGAGTCTTGAGCAGCCGGTTCCCATTATTTCAGATCTGATTCATCCCGGGGATCTTGTTGTGCTGGTAACGCCGATTGACTCGGCGGCGCCAAAAGGCAGGCTGATTCTGCCTCAGCAGC
>DVNP01000295.1 GCA_018714285.1 Candidatus Caccomorpha excrementavium
ATAATATTATTCAGGATAATACCTATATGAAGGATTATCTCACCTATCAGATGATGAGAGAATTCGGAGCAGACGCGCCGCTTTGCAGCTATGTATATATTACCGTCAACGGGGAGGACTGGGGGTTGTACCTGGCTGTGGAAGGCGTGGAAGAGGCTTTTCTGGAACGGAATTACGGAAGCGGTTACGGAGAGCTCTATAAGCCGGATAGTATGAGTATGGGAGGCGGCAATTTTAATATGGATGACTGGCAGGCAGATGAGGATTTCATGATAGGGGAGAACGGGGTATGGCAGGGAGAATTTCCGGCGGGAGAAGGCGGAGAATTCCCGTCAGGAGAAAATTTCCGGAGGGGTAACGGCTTTTCAATGGGAGAAGAGGGAGACGGAGGGGCTGCGCCGGGCGATGACTTCCCGATGACCGGAGACAGAGATTTTGGAAGAGGCGAATTGGAAAGTCAGTTCGGCAGCGATGTCTCTCTCATTTATACGGATGATGATTATGACAGTTATCAGAATATATTTGATAATGCCAAGACGGACATTACGGACGCGGATAAGGATCGTCTGATTGATTCCCTGAAGCAGCTGAATGAATGCGAAAATATAGAAGAGGTGGTTGATGTTGACGAGGTGATTCGGTGTTTTGTCGTGCATAACTTTGTCTGCAACTTTGACAGCTATACGGGAACTATGATTCATAATTATTATCTTTATGAGGAGGACGGACAACTTTCCATGATACCATGGGATTACAACCTTGCGTTCGGAGGCTTTCAGGGTTCCGCAGATGCCACAGAGCTGGTGAATTATCCGATTGATACGCCGGTTTCCGGAGGAAGCGTGGAATCGCGTCCCATGCTGGCATGGATATTCGCGGATGAGGAGTATACGGAGTTATACCATCAGTATTTCGCAGAATTTATCGCAGATTATTTTGACAGCGGTTATTTTGCCGAAATGTTCGAAGAAGTGACGGCGCTGATTACACCGTATGTGGAGCGGGATCCGACAAAATTCTGTACCATGGAAGAGTATGAAGCCGGCATCGCGGCGCTGAAGGAATTCTGTCTGCTCCGCGCGGAAAGTATCACAGGACAATTAAACGGTACGATTGCCTCCACATCGGACGGTCAGAAGGAGGATCCGGACGCGTTGATTGACGCGTCAGAGATTCATATATCGGATATGGGAAGCATGAATGCAGGAGGAATGGATTGGCCGGATAACGACAGAGACTTCCAAACATTCGGCAGTGCGCAGGATCCGTTATCCGGACAGGATCCGTCCGGGGAAGTGCCAGACAGCGGACGGACGCAGGCGGCAGGAAGAGATCCCGATATGAATATGACGGGCGGATTCCCCGATATGCCCGGCAGCGGGACGGACGGCTTCCTTACCGGCAGTTCACAGAATACGGAAACGGCCGTTTTGATGATTGTCAGCGCAGGAGCGCTGCTTGCGGGGATTCTGATCGCGGCCGGGTATAGGAAGCGCGCATAGAAACCGGACGGGGCACAGGGCCTGAGGCCGGGAAATGCACAGGGAGAAGGCAGGCTGCCGTCCGGTTCCTCAGGAAGGCAGCCGGATGGGGATATCAACGATCTCGCTGTCGGTACCGATCCGGATCGGCATGGTAAAATACCCTGTCCCGGCCGAAATAATTCCATGAGTTTTTCCGAACTCCATATGACCGTAGAAGTACTGCGTTCCGTTGGCATACTTTGTAAGAAGGGTCATCGGGAAAAATTGTCCTTTATGAGTATGGCCGCACAGCACCAGATCGGCCTTCTCGCATACGGCCTCACGGATTCCCTGCGGGTCATGATCCACTACGATGACGGGCTTGCCGGGATTCGTCTGTTCCATAAGACGGTTAAGCGGCGTTCTCAGATCCGTATCGCCTGCGAGCCGGGCTCTTCCGATGACGTTCACCTCCGGCAGCTCCCTCGCCTCATTGTACAGGAGCGTAATGCCGGATTCCTTAAGAAAGGTCCGGAAACGCGGATTATCCGGATCAGGGTCATGATTCCCCAGTACCGCGAACATACCGTCGCGGGTTTTGATCTGGCGAAACAGGGCGCTGATCCGGTTAAGCTGCTCCGGATCTGTCAGAATAGAGTCGTCAACATCCAAAATATCTCCGGCCAGGAAGACAACATCCGGCCGGATCCGGTTAATGATATCAACGGTCTTTCTGATATGCCCGGAATCGACAAATACCCCGAGATGCAGATCACTTAAAAGGACCACATGATAAGAGGTTTCGCCGCTGCCAAGCGTTACCGGATACCTGACAGTCTTCAGGGCTCCTGCATGAATATATCCATAGACCGTAACGGCAATGGAAATGACGGCGGCAGCGGCGATGAGGCGCGTCCGGTACGGCTGTATTGCCGGAATGAGGCATGCAAGGCTGCCCGGAATGAACAGCAGCACATAATACAGGAAGAAGCTGATATAGACTCCGGATATCCGCTTGAAACGACGGATTGCGGGCGTCAGCGATCTCAGGGAAAGCGCAATCCCCGACGCCAGGATCAGGACAATGGAAACCAGAACGGCAATGACCGGATGTCCCGTTTTGTCCGCTCCCGCGATTAACAGATTGGTACGGATCCCGGCATAGCAGGCTGCGCCAAGCAGTACAATCCAGAAAAACACATAAAATAGCTTATTTTCAATAAATTTGCCAAATTTTGTATTCATTGTATCTCTTCATTCCTTTTGTCTTATTAAATAAACGGTTAGGATGTTCCTGATAATATATTATCTCAGCAGTGAAAGAAAATTTTCAGTCCGGGAAGCGCGCTGACAGGCGTTGTCATTATTTACGGCGTGATTGCGGTTATCATGGGGATTGCGGATATTATCTTTTATGTGAAGGTTGAGAAGTATGTCGGATTCGGACCTTCCGTATCCCTGATATCCGGCGTGTTAAGTATTATGTCGGGTATCATGCTTTTGGTCTACCCGAACGCAGGGAAATGGGTGCTGACATTGCTGTTCCCTATCTGGTTCATTGCGCATTGCATTTCGCGGCTGAGCCATCTGGGTACAATCCGTGTTGTGGCAGGCAGCTTTTACTATTATTTTGCCCTGATTGTGAATATACTGGGAATTGTTCTGGGAGTTATCATGATCCTGAATCCTTTCATCTCGGGAATATCTATCAGCCTGGCGGTCGGAGCTTATCTGATTCTGACAGGAGTGGAAAGCGTTATCATTGCATTCAGCAGGCTGGGCGACAGGCCGTAAAAAGAGCGGCAGTTCCTCCTATACGCCCGATGTATGGATTTCCATGAATGACAGGTATTTGACACAAAAATACCGCCGGACTACAATAAGGGTAATATCAATGCAGATAGAAATAACGATATATGGAGGGACAAAAATGAGATACGCGAATGAAGCGGAGTTTAATCAGGTTAATGTGTTTGGAAAGGGAGAGGAGAACGTTAATTTTGCCAGGTATTTTATCGGAAACTCTTTTCTGAATCCGCTGACCGCTCCGGGAGAATGTCCTCTGATGCTTGCCAATGTGACTTTTGAGCCGGGCTGCCGGAATAACTGGCATATTCATCATGCGTCCAAAGGCGGCGGGCAGATTCTGATCTGTACCGCAGGCGAGGGATGGTATCAGGAAGAAGGAAAGGAAGCGGTCAGTCTTGTGCCCGGAATTGTTATCTGTATTCCCGCTGGAGTAAAGCACTGGCACGGCGCGAAGAAGGATTCCTGGTTCAGCCATATTGCGTTTGAAGCGCCGGGAGAAGATACTTCCAATGAATGGTGCGAGCCTGTCACAGATGAGGAATACGGCGCTCTGGAATAAGGAATGGGAGGTGCGGATATGGACTTATATAAGACCGATCCTGAATTCATGGAACGGTATGAGCATTTTGCGTATGAGGAGGTTGTGAAGGAGGAAGGGCAGCAGCTGCCGGAGGAGACCCGGTATCTGGCGATTCTGGCAATACTGATCGGCTGTCAGGGTGTGGATATGTTCCGGGAGGTTCTTCCGAAGGCTCTGGACGGAGCCCTTACTCCGGTTATGGTGAAGGAGGTTGTGTACCAGGCCGTGGATTATCTTGGGATGGGCCGGATCCTTCCTTTCCTGAACGCAACCAATGAGATCTTGGAAGCCAGGGGCGTAACGCTTCCTCTGGAAGGGCAGGCGACGACGACCTTTGAGGATCGGCTTGAGAAGGGAATTCAGGCTCAGGCAGATATTTTCGGAGATCATATGAAGGAGGCATGGAAGGGCGGACATATCAACCGCTGGCTGGCGGCGAATTGCTTCGGCGATTATTATACCCGAAAGGGGCTTACTCTTGCGCAGCGGGAAATGATTACCTTCTGTTTTCTTGCCGCGCAGGGAGGCTGTGAGCCGCAGCTTACCTCGCACGCAAAGGGAAATATGAATCTTGGCAATGACAAAAGCTTTCTGATTCGTGTCGTATCGCAGTGTCTTCCGTACATTGGGTATCCGAGAAGTCTGAATGCGATACGGTGTATTGAACAGGCTGCGGCAGAGCAGGCCGGATAAAAGGATTGTAATTGAACTGAAATTTTTATAAATTCCCGGTTGACAAAGCCGGGAATTTATAGTAGAATTATCTTCGCTGATGAAGAACGGCAGAATAAGAGTATGATATGCGGGTGTAGTTCAATGGTAGAACACTAGCATTCCAAGCTAGATACGTGGGTTCGATTCCCATCACCCGCTTCTTTTATTGCCGTGTATCAGCGGATACAGGAACGAAAGGTCGGGACGGTCAGAGTGAGGGCGCGTCCCTTTTTTATTTGCAGAAAAGGCGGAGCAATGAAACTGATACTGGCGGCATTGAATGCCAAATACATTCATTCCAATCCCGCCATTTACAGTCTGCGGGCCTATGCCGCGGACAGGGATGAGAAGCTTGAGGATCGGATTGAGCTGGCGGAATATACGATTAATCAGAATACGGATGAAATTTTGCGGGATCTGTATGAAAGGCGCCCGCGCATGATAGGATTCTCGTGCTACATATGGAATATTGTACAGGTCGAGACGCTGGCGGAGGAGCTGAAGAAGGTGCTTCCGGATACGGATATCTGGTTCGGGGGTCCTGAGGTAAGCTTTGACGCGGGAGAGAGACTGAAGCGCTGCGAGTGGCTGTCCGGCGTGATGCGCGGGGAAGGGGAGGAGACATTCTATGAGCTTGCCCGCGCTTATACGGAGGATGAGGGGACGGACGAACGAGCAAAGGGGCAGAAGGAGAGCGGCCCGGAGGATACGCGGCAAAGTACAAAGGCGCGCGGGCAGACAGGCGGACGGGAACGAATGGATGCGCGGCTTGCGCGGATACGGGGGATTACCTGGCGGAGCGCGCGGGGAGAGATTCGGGAGAATGAGGACAGGGAGCTTCTTGATTTTTCCAGATTGCCGTTCCCTTACCGGGATCTGAAATGCTTTGAGAACCGGATTGTATATTATGAGACGAGCCGGGGCTGTCCGTATTCCTGCAGCTATTGTCTTTCCTCGGTTGATAAGCAGGTACGGTTCCGGGATCCGGAAGCTGTTCTGCGGGATCTGGATTATTTTCTTGAGAACCGGATCGCTCAGGTTAAGTTCGTGGATCGAACCTTTAACTGCAGGAAATCCCATGCGGCAGAGATCTGGCGCCATATAAAAGAGCATGACAACGGGGTGACGAATTTTCACTT
>DVNP01000296.1 GCA_018714285.1 Candidatus Caccomorpha excrementavium
TTTTTCGTTCATCAGGCAAGCGCCTTCTGACTCTGATAAAGGAACATGATATACAGAATCGAAGACACAAGCTGAACGATTGCGGTGATTACGATAATAACTCCTGCGATCAGGTACATAAAAGGAATCATCGCCAGTACGGTGCATGCCAGAATTACGATCATGCAGATCAGATACATTCTCCAGATAAAGCCGGCGCGGCTGACCAGGCGTTCGTTGACACCGCTGAGATAGCCGGCTGTCGTGTTGCATACCAGATATACGACAAGGAAGTCGATTATGGTGGAGACTATGCTGAGCACATCATTCAGGAAGCCGGAGGAGAAGATTAACATCAGGATACCGATCACAAGATTTGCGATCACCAGGGCAAACGCGTTGTTATAATCATGATTCACCTTGGAAAGAGCATAGAATCCTATGATTGTGACGATGAAGCTTACCAGTGACAGGATGCCGGAGATGAACGGGATTATCGTGAACAGTCCGATAATCTGACCGGCGAAGAGCAGTGCGAGACCTTTGCTTACAGCTGATTGTGAGTACATAATGGTTTCCTCCCTTGGTATGATTGGCTGGGCAGGAGTGTTCCTGCCTTTTTTCAGTATATCATATTTTAGTTGTATTGACAAATAATAAAAAGATTATTACAATAATGTTCACAGATAAACGGTTTACAAGTAAACAAAAGGAGGCGGTTTCTTTGTTGTGGGAACGGGGATATTTTGAACGGTTTTCCATGCTGGATAAGCTTCAGCGGAAGTATTTCCGCGAGGCGCTGAAGGAGTATCGGTTCACGCCGAATGAGATCGTGGTGTTGTTATTTCTCTATAATAACGCGCCTGTAATGGATACGGCGTCGGATATTGTCCGGTATCGCGGAATATCTAAGGGACTTGTGGCGAGATCGGTGGAATCCCTCTGCGCGAGGGGGTATCTGGAGGCGGCAAGAGATCCGGACGATCGCAGGATTGTCCATCTGAAGCTGAAGGGGGAAAAGAATTCCATCGGTCCGGAGCTGGAGAAGAAGCGCGAGGATTTCTGCAGGAGGATTGAGGAAGGGATCTCCGGGGAAGATCTGGAGATTACCGGAAGGACACTCCGGGCGCTGACAGAGAATGTAGAACGATTATTAAAAGGAGAGAGTGAGGATGAACAACAGGAATGAAAATAATGGATCCGGCGGAGCGGATCTGGGAGCGGACAGAATAGGCCCTCTATTGTTTAAGCTGGCGTTTCCGGCTATTGTGGCGCAGATCATTAATGTGATGTATAACCTGGTGGATCGGATGTATATCGGACATATTCCGGATATCGGTGAGGCGGCGCTGACCGGCGTAGGCGTGACGATGCCGGTTATTATGGCGATTTCCGCATTTGCGGCGCTGGTGAGCATGGGAGGCGCGCCGAGGGCGTCGATTATGATGGGACTGGGAGAGAACGAGAAGGCAGAGAAGATTCTGGGAAATTGTACAACGATGCTGGTTATTATGGCAGTGATTTTGACCGCGGTGTTCCTGATATTCGGCCGGGATATTCTGATGATATTCGGAGCGAGCGATCAGACAATCGGATATGCCTGGGAGTATATGCAGATCTATGCGATGGGGACGATTTTCGTCCAGATCGCTCTTGGACTGAACGCTTTTATCAATGCTCAGGGATTTGCGAAGATGGGAATGTTCACGGTTGCGATCGGAGCCGTCTGCAATATTATTCTGGATCCGATCTTTATGTTCGGGTTTGATATGGGAGTACAGGGAGCGGCCTGGGCTACCATTCTTTCGCAGGCAATCTCCTGCGTGTGGGTGTTCTGCTTCCTGACAGGGAAGAAGAGCAGGTTAAGGATTCGGCTGCGGAATCTGAAGCCGGAGGGGAAGGTAATCGGTCCGAGCCTTGCGCTTGGTATCTCGCCGTTCATTATGCAGTTCACGGAGAGTGTCTTAAGCGTATGCTTCAATACTTCGCTGGCCAAATACGGCGGGGATATTGCGGTAGGCGCGATGACGATTCTGTCCAGCGTTATGCAGTTCTCCATGCTTCCGCTTCAGGGTTTGACGCAGGGCGCGCAGCCGATTGTGAGCTATAATTACGGGGCAGGCAATCTGGATCGGGTGAAGAAGACCTTTTTCCTGCTGCTGAAAAGCAGTCTGATCTATTCGACGCTGCTGTGGGCGATCAGTGTGTTCGCGCCTCAGGTCTTTGTGTCGATCTTTACGAACGGGGAGGAGCTTGGGGAGTACGCAAGATGGGCAATGCGAATCTATATGGCGATGTCGCTGATCTTCGGGGCGCAGATTGCCTGCCAGCAGACCTTTATCGCGCTTGGCAACGCGAAGACCTCTGTGTTCCTTGCGCTGCTGCGCAAGGTAATCCTGCTGATTCCGTTAATTTATATTATTCCTCATTTTGTAGACAACAAGGCAATGGGGGTATTTCTTGCGGAGCCGATAGCAGATACCATTGCGGTAACCGTAACCGTGACACTGTTTACGATTTCATTCCGAAAACTTCTGAAGAACGGAATTCCGGAGACAAAATAAAAAAATTGACGATTTGTTGTCTTTTCCTTTGTATGCTGTGTATATGGCAGATGCAGAGCGCGGGCGGATCATGAGGTATCCGCCTGTGCCGGACTGCCGGAGAACACGAAGAAGGAGACGGCATATGCGGATTGAACTGGAACATATAACGAAGCGGTATGGAAAGAAGAAAGCGCTCGACGGCATATCGCTTACCTTTGAGGGAGGTATGTACGGGCTTCTCGGCAGGAACGGAGCAGGGAAGTCGAGCCTGATGCGGATTCTTGCGGCAATATCAAAGGAGAGCGGGGGAGAGATCCGGCGCGAGGGGTTGGATGCGGGGAATGAGGCGCAGATTCGTAAGGTCACGGGATATCTGCCGCAGGATTTTATGATTTACCCGGGAATGACGGTAACCCGGGCCATGAATTATCTGGGAGCGCTTGGCGGGATCCCCGCGAAGGTTCGGAAGGAACGGATCCGGATGCTTCTTGAGAGAGTGAATCTGTCGGATGTGGGTAATGTCAGGGTTAAAAATCTGTCGGGCGGAATGCTTCGCCGGCTTGGGATCGCGCAGGCGATGCTTGCGGATCCGAAGATCCTGATTGTGGACGAGCCGACGGCGGGGCTGGATCCGGAGGAGAGGCTCAGAATCAGAGGGCTGCTTGCCGAGTGTTCCAGAGACCGGCTCGTCATTCTTTCCACACATATTGTCGGGGATATTGAGCAGACCTGCGAGCGGACTGCGGTGCTGGACGCGGGGCGGCTGATCTTTGACGGGGCGGTTCGGGATCTAGCGCAGAGAGCGCGCGAAAAAGTCTATGAATTTGCGGCAAAGCCCAAACAGCTTGCGAAGCTGAAGGAATGCTATACGATCATTGGCACAAGAAATCAGGGCTCCGAGGTTTTGGTAAGGGCAGTCGGAGTAAGGCCTCCGGATACGGAATACAGACTGTGCGAACCGGGGATTGAGGACGGATACATGGAACTGCTGAGGGAGGTGGAGGTATGAGTCTTGTGAAGATGGAATGGACGGGGCTGCTCTTCAGCATTGCGTATGCGGCTTATCTGGTTCTGGTATTCCTTGGATGGAGAGAGAATTATGCCGGACTGACCGAACGGGAGATCCGGGCGGCAGAGTCGGGAGAGGCTGCCGTGGGCTTCGATGCGCCGGTTCTGGCAGAGCCGGATTCGGATGCAGGGTTTTACGGAAGTAAGAATGTGGAGGATCCGCAGAAGCTGATGACGGGAGGAACCGATATGCTGCTGATAGAATATCAGAACAATGAATACGCGTCCTATCCGTTCGGGTATTATAAAGCCGTCACGTTAAGCGCAGAGGATCAGGAGCGTGTGCTTGCGATTCTGACGGAAATTACGGGACTTTCCGAGGAAGAGCTGAATCACCTGCCGGATGATTATTTCCCGCAGGCAAACGGTATGATTTTTCACGCATCGGACGACCTGGTACAGGGAGCGGACGGATCTTTCCGGATCGACGTGGAGGATTCACAGAACGGGGAAAGGAATTATCAGTTTGAACCCCGTGTCAGTTATGAAAGGTTTCTGGAGCTGATGGGCGAGATGGAAGAGCTGATTGGCCCGGGATCTAATTACTCGCTGGAATCCCTGGTTACTTATTTTGGAATTACGGAGCTGACCTATGAGGAAGCAATGGAGCAGTTTGTGTTAATGACGGAATATGATCAGGTTACGGGAGGATTCGCAAGGCTTTTCTGTGATTATATGGCGGCGCCGGCCGGACTGTATCCGGCGTTTCTTGCGGTCTTTGTATGGTACCGCGATCGCCGGGCGGGAATCCGGGCGGCGGTCTGGTCGAAGAGCAGTTCCTCGCTGCGCCTTACGGCGGCCAGATTCACGGCGATTGTTGCGGCTGCTTTGCTGCCGATGTTGCTGCTGAGTCTGGAATCTTTGCTCCCGCTGCTTGCGTTCGGGGCAGAGCAGGGGCTTAAGACAGATGCGTTCGCATTTGTACGGTATATTTTCTGGTGGCTGCTTCCGACGATTATGGTATCGGCAGCGGTGGGAACCCTGATTACGATTCTTACGGATACTCCTGCGGCGATTCTGGTCTGCTTCGCATGGTGGCAGATTGATCGCGGGATGACAGAACTGTCGGGAGACACCTCCCTTTGGACGCTGATGATCCGGCATAATACCCTGCGCGGAGCAGAGCTGATACAGAGGGATATGGGGATTCTGACGGCGAACCGGGCGCTCATGATCGGGATTGCCCTTGTATTTGCGGGACTGTCCGCATATTTGCTGACATGGAAGAGAAGTGGGCGGTTGTATGCGGCGGGAGGAGCTGCGCACGGCGGCAGAGCTGTTCGCGGAGAACTTTCGGCTTAACACAGGAAAGAGCTGGGTTACGGCTGCCGCGGTGCTGTGCATGGTGCCTCTGTATCGGGGAATATCAAATCTGGATGCGCTTCATTCCGCGGAATGTCTGAATGAAGCGGCCGTATTCGCCGGGATTCTGCTGCTTACGCCGGCCGGCGCGCCGGAGCAGGACGGAAGAATCAGAGAGTTAATCCGGTCGAAGTATATACGGAGGATAGCTGTTATTATGCTGCGGCTGCTTATGGCTGCGGCCGCGGCCGCCGTGAGTATCGCTGTCTTTGCGATGGTAATGAGGAGCTGCGGCTGCAGGTTCCCCTATGCGGAGTATACGGCTGCGGCAGTCATGAGGGCATTCCTGTTCGGAGGGACGGGAGCGGCGGCCGGACTTGGAGCGGAAAATGTGATCGTCGGGTATCTGGTGGCGGCCGGAATGTATCTTCTGTTTTAGCGGACGGATGAACGGATGCCGGAGCGCGGCTATGGAATCACATTCCGGAACGGAGGCGGTGAAATGCAGTATAAATTACTGGTTGTTGATGACGAGCCCCTGATCCGCAGTCTGCTGAAGGATCATTTCGAGGCGGAGGGATATCTGGTATATACCGCGCAGGATGCGAAGCAGGCGGAGGCGCTGCTTGGAAAGAAGCCGGATCTGGTGCTGCTTGATATTGCCATGCCGGATGTTGACGGCATTACGTTCTGTACCGGCATCCGTAAGGAGCTGGAATGTCCGATCCTGTTTCTGACTGCGAAGGGGGAACTGCAGGATAAACTGATCGGACTGCGGGCAGGCGGCGATGATTATATTGTCAAGCCGTTCTCCATGGAGGAGCTGACGGCGAGGGTTGAGGCTCATCTGCGCAGAGAGGAACGGGTCCGTCTGGCAACGGATAAGCGATTTGCGGATGGGCTGGTGATTGATTATTCGGCGCGGACGGTTGCTTACCGGGGACGGCGAATATCCGTATCCCGGAAGGAATTCGATATTATTGAGCTGTTGTCCATGAATGCGGGAATCGTGTTCGGAAGAGAGATGATTTATGAAAGGCTCTGGGGTTATGAGGCGGAGGGCGACAGTCTGGTTGTAAAAGAGCATATCCGAAGACTGCGGAGTAAGCTGGAGGCGGTTTCGGGAAAACAATATATTGAGACGGTATGGGGTGTGGGATATCGATGGATTCGAATGTAACAGGCAGAAAGAGAAAGAACCTCAGGGCTCTTTCCTTAAGAAAATCTCTGGGACTGATTGTCGCGGGAATGGTTGTGTTATGCGGCGGATTGTCCGCCGCGGCCGTATGGGGCAGCATGAAAGTACAGGAGAGATTACGGGAGAGTCATACCATCAGAATCTCTCTCGAAGAGTATCTGTATTATCCCTATTCGGAGAACGGAATATTGGAAGGAATCGTCATACCGGCAGATGGTATGACTCAGGAGGGAAATGCAGCGGCAGAGGATGAGCCGGGCCTGACGGCGGCGGGAGCGCCGGAGTGGACAAAGGAAGAGCTGTTTTTATATCATGCCGCTGAATATTCGGCGGTGCTTCTGCCCATACTGATCATATCGGCAGGCATCGTGGGAGCGGCGGCGCTGTTCTATCAGAGAAAGCTGAAGGAGCCGATTTCCTGTCTGGAGGATGGAATTGAACGAATAAAGCGGGGGGAACTGGAGTTTGTACTGGAGTATGAAAGCGGGGATGAGATGGGGAGATTATGCCGGACCTTTGAGCTTATGAGGAGCGAAGTGCTTCGGAATAATCAGGCTATGTGGAGAATGGCGGAGGAGCGCAGGCGGGTTAATGCTTCGATCGCTCATGAGCTTCGCACGCCGCTGACCGTGATACAGGGGTATACGGAATATCTGCTGAAGAATATTCCCAGGGGAAAGGTTACTGCGGACAAGCTGATGAACACGCTGGAACAGCTGAAGGCAGCGGCGGAGCGGCTTGCGGATTATACGGAATCGGTCAGAGAGCTGGTAAGCCTTGAGGATCTGGAGATTCACCCTGGACCAGTCAGAATCGGGGAGCTTGCGGATGAAATCAGAGAATATCTGCAGATTCTGGTATCAGGCGCCGGGCTGTCGGCTGCCCTGACAGTAAAAGGAGAGAATGAGGAATGTATGCTGGATTCCGGCGCATTCCGGAGAGTACTTGAGAATCTGATGTCGAATGCAATGCGCTATGCGGCGTCGGAGATTAAGGTCATGCTGTGCGCGCAGGAAAAGCGGATCATTCTGACCGTGAGGGACGACGGCCCCGGGTTCACACGGGAGGCCCGGGAAAATGCGGGAATTCCGTTTCAGAAGGGAAGGAATAAGGATGGGCATTATGGAATGGGGCTGTATCTGTGCAGGCTTCTTTGCGAGAAGCATGGAGGAGAAATGGAGATTGCAGGAGAGCCGGGGCAGGGAGCGGTTGTGAAGGCAGTGTTTGGGACCGGTTCCGGGGGAAATACAGAAGTACGGACGGCAAATATTCCGTCAATTTATCCAAAAACAGGCGGTAAAACACAAAACTATTAAAAAAATTATATAAAAATTAAAATATAATAAAAAAATGCTTGATTTCTGTCGAGTCATGCGATATAATGCTCTTTGTCATTAAGAAATCCTTAAGAGTTTATATCGAATATGCGCTTCTAGCTCAGTTGGTAGAGCACCTGACTCTTAATCAGGGTGTCCAGGGTTCGAGCCCCTGGAGGCGCAGTATAAAGTACCGATTTTGTGGACGCAGGAGCCATGGGGTTGGTGCTTTTTTTTGCTTTACGGGAGGAAGGATTCATGGTACCCTGATAGTGGTAAGGAAAAACGGGCGGAGGGATAGAGATGAAGCTTATCAATTTAATCGAGGACGGGCCGGGAGATCCGAGATGCGCGCATGAGCACGGCCTTTGCTTTTACCTGGAGACGAGCCGGCACCGTTATCTTCTGGATTTCGGCGCGTCCGATGCCGTGATTCGGAACGCGGCGGCTCTGGGAGTGGATCTGTCCGGAGTGGATATCGGGATCTTAAGCCACGGTCATTATGATCATTCCGGAGGAATCCTGCCGTTCCTTGAAATCAACCGGAAGGCTGTGATTTATATGCAGAAACCGGCTGCGGAGGGCCATTATCATCAGATAGGGGATTGGATGAAAAATATCGGAATTGATCCGGTGATTCCAGGTCATCCGCAGGTCTGCGCGATTGAGGGGAATCTGGTGATTGATTCCGAAGCGGAGGTATATACGAATATCATGGGGGATCGCCTGAAGGCGGAAGGCGGCAGGAGCCTGCTGCGCAGGGACGGCGATCGGTATGTTCCGGATTCATTCCGTCATGAACAGTGCGCGGCGATTCATGCGCAGGAGGCGGAGATTCTGTTCTCGGGCTGCGCCCATACGGGGATTGTTAACATACTGGAGGAATACAGAAGGCTGTACCGAAGAGATCCGGATCTGGTGATCAGCGGATTCCATCTGAACCGGAAGGACGGATACACGGAAGCGGATTACGGGCTGTTCCGGGCGATTGCGGAGGAATTAAAGAACTATAAAAGCCGGTTTTATACCGGACACTGTACCGGGCGGGAGGCGTTCGATACGATGAAGCCGATTCTGGGAGACGCGCTTGCGGCAATTCGCTGCGGCGCTGAAATCGAGATATGACATATCATTTCAGTAAGATGCATACAAGGAGGATGCCGCTATGACGGGAATTATCAATATCAGGGAGTATGAACGGTTATCGGAGGGGGGAAGCAACTGGACGGAAGCGTTCCGTGCCGCCGTGGCGGCCGCCGCGCAGGCCGGGGGAGCGATGATATTTGTTCCGGCCGGAGAGTATCCGACCTATCCGATCCGGCTTGAGAGCAATATGACGCTGTATCTGTGCGCGGGGGCAAGGCTTTCGTTCATACAGAATATGGACGGTTATGAGCTGATCCGGACCGAGTTCGAGGGGATTGCGCAGGATGCGCATATGGCGTGTATTTTCGCAGATCATGCGCATCATGTCGCGCTGAAGGGGGACGGAATCATTGACGGAGGCGGAGAAATTTGGTGGAAGGCGGTCAGAGAGGGAACGCTTGCGCATCCGAGACCGTATCTGATCTGCTTCCAGTATTGTGAGCATGTGCGAATCGAAGGAGTGTCGCTTCAGAATTCGCCCGCATGGACGGTGCATCCTCTGTATTGTGAGGATGTGGCAATCTCGGGAATTTCCGTTAAGAATCCGTGGGATTCCCCGAACACGGACGGAATTAATCCGGACGGCTGTAGGAATGTGAGAATCTATAACTGCCAGGTGGATGTCGGAGATGACTGTATTACGCTGAAGTCCGGAACCGAAAAGACGCCGGAGCGCCGTCCTCTTGAGAATGTTACGATAACAAACTGCAATATGATTCACGGGCACGGCGGAATTGTGATCGGAAGCGAGATGAGCGGGGGCGTGAGAAATGTTACGGTCAGCAATTGCGTGTTCCGGGATACGGATCGCGGAATCCGAGTTAAGACCCGCAGAAGGCGCGGAGGGACGGTTGAGAATCTGCTTCTGAACAATATTGTGATGGATCGCGTGAGCTGTCCGTTTGTATTTAATATGTATTACTACTGCGGCCCGGAAGGGAAGGAGCGGTATGTATGGGATAAGGAGCCGTATCCGGTCGATGAGGGAACGCCGGTATTTCGGAATATTCATATCAGCAATGTCAGCGTGACAGATGCCGCGGCCTCGGCAGGCTTCGTCTATGGCCTTCCGGAACAGCCGGTCAGCAATGTGACCTTTTCCAACGTATCCATTACAATGGATCCGGACGGCAAGCCCGGACTTCCCGCCATGATGGGGCAGCTTGAACCGGTATCCGGGGCAGGCTTCTTTCTGAGAAACGCAGAAGGGTTTGTCTTCGACAACGTGAAGATCCGCGGTACAAAAGGGCCGGAAATCGATCTGGATGAGAGCGTGGATCTGAGCATTCGATAAAAAAGAATTTCTGATAATAATACATAATTTAGTGAAGATTATACATGGAAAGTTTGTGCAAATTTCCCTATAATGGTTTTATACGGACAATCTGAGGGGGATACGGCGAAATAATCGCGAGATTATTTCACCGTATCCTCTTTTTGATGAGGCTCGGTATCCTTTCGTTCGCGGCTTCGGATCAGCCGGTGACAATGGCGTCCAGAGCATTATTATCTCACCGTGAAGCATAGCATGAAGTTACACTGTATTTTGAATTTGAGTCCGAATAAGCGGAGGAATCGGGACGGTTTGATTCATTCGAGAAAGGTAAATAATTTTAATTTTATCAATAAAAGGATTGATTAATCAAGAACAGTATTATAGAATAAGAGCGTAATAGAGAAATCTCGCAGGAAGGCCTGCGGTTACATAGATGACGGAACAGACCGAGTATATCTTATTTATTAAAGGAGAAGAGAGAATGGCTAAGCTGTATGTGAACGCGGCAGTAAAGAAGGGCAAGGTTAACAAGGAGATCCAGGGGCATTTTTCCGAACACCTGGGACGGTGCATTTATGAGGGATTGTATGTGGGGGAGAATTCTCCGATCCCGAATACAAACGGCATGAGGAATGATGTGGTTGCCGCGCTGAAGGAGATGAAGCTTCCGGTGCTGCGCTGGCCGGGTGGATGCTTCGCGGACGAATATCACTGGAAGGACGGCATCGGTCCGAAGGAGAGCCGCAAGAAGATGATCAATACTCACTGGGGCGGAGTGGTAGAGGATAACAGTTTCGGAACACATGAATTCATGGAGCTGTGCCGCCAGCTTGGGTGCGAGACCTACATTAACGGCAATGTCGGAAGCGGTACGGTTCAGGAAATGTCAGAGTGGGTTGAGTATATGACCTTCGAGGGAGTATCCCCGATGGCAGATCTGCGTAAGGCGAACGGGCATGAGAAGCCCTGGAAGGTAAACTATTTCGGCGTGGGCAACGAGAACTGGGGCTGCGGCGGCAATATGCGGCCGGAATATTATGCCAACGAATACCGCCGTTACCAGACCTTCGTCAGGAATTACAAGAGCGGAGAGAGAATATATAAGATAGCGTGCGGGCCGAACGTCGATGATTACGATTGGATGAAGACCGTGCTGGAGACTCTGAGCGATCGGAACGGAAGGGGCGCGGAGCGTTTTGCAAACGGAATCTCTCTGCATTATTATACGGTGCCGGAGGACTGGGGAAAGAAAGGCAGCGCGACGGATTTCACAACAGCCGATTATTATAAAACGCTGTATAAGACGAATTATATGGAGGCCCTTCTGAAGAATCATATCGCCATTATGGATGTATATGATCCGGAGAACCGGATTGGTCTGATTGTGGATGAATGGGGAACCTGGTATGATGTGGAGCCGGGAACGAATCCGGGCTTCTTATATCAGCAGAATACGATGAGAGACGCGATGGTTGCGGCGGTTAATCTGAATCTGTTCAACAAGTACTGCAGCCGTGTGAAGATGGCGAATATCGCGCAGCTGGTCAATGTTCTGCAGTCTGTCATTCTCACGGAGGGCGAGAAGATGATTCTGACTCCTACCTACCATGTATTCAATCTGTACAAGCATCATCAGGAGGGACAGCTTCTGGAGAGCAGCGTGGAGACAGAGGAGATCGGACTTGAGAAGGAGTATATGATTCAGAACCTGACCGAGTCCGTATCGATGGATGCGGAAGGCAGGATTCATATTACGGTGGCGAATCTCTCTGCGGATCAGAGCTGCCCGGTTGAGGTGAAGATTGCCGAGAAGCAGGTGAATACGGCCAGGGCTGAGATCCTGACGAATGAGATTCATGCGAAGAATACCTTCGACGAGCCGAATACGGTTCATACGGAAGCGTTTGACGGTCTGAAGACGGAGAACGGAAGTATCTGCTTTACTATGCCGGCGTGCAGTGTGATGCATGTTGTGGTGGAGTGAGAGGAATCGGAAGGTGTATTATTATAAGGCAGGTAGTCTATAGGATTACCTGTCTTAGAGGGCGTAAAATTTTCTGTGTCTATGGGAAAAATTCTTCTTTGATAAGAAACAGATATGTATAATTGTCTTGTCGGAACTTCTGCTTTTTGGCTGTCGAATTACTTATCTGTTTATAGTATTACCCATT
>DVNP01000037.1 GCA_018714285.1 Candidatus Caccomorpha excrementavium
CATCAAAAGGACTGACGTTAGAAAAGGCAGAAGATAAGAAATATCGGAAGGAATTAACAGGAAAAATAAAAATTTGTTAAAATAGCGACAGAGTATTGTAAAATTAAAAAAAATTTAGTACAATATACACATGGGTTTTCGGCGGGGCGATGACAGGAATCGCCGATTTGCCGGAAAAGCCGCGGCAGTTGGGAGTTTAACCGGCATTTACGATGAAATATGCCGGTTATAAGCAGACGGCAGGGCAGCTTTCCTGTGTCTTTGCCTGCTTTTCTTAATTGACTAATCATATGTTGGAGGACAAAAATTATGAATGTTTACAGTTCGGAAAAGATTCGCAATGTTGTTATTTTGGGCCACGGCGGCTGCGGTAAGACTACGCTGGTAGAGGCTCTCGCGCATACGGCGGGGGTTACAAAGCGTCTGGGAAGAGTGGAAGAAGGCAATACGATCAGTGATTATGATAAGGAAGAGGCCAAGAGGCTTTTTTCAATCAGCACATCCGTTGTCCCCGTTGAATGGGACGGCTGTAAGATTAATATTTTGGATGCGCCCGGATATTTTGATTTTGTCGGAGAGACAGAAGAAGCGGCTGCGGCGGCTGACGCGGCAATTATTGTGATAGCGGCAAAGTCCGGCATTGAGGTCGGAACGATGAAGGCATGGGAATTGTGCGAGAAGTACAATCTGCCGAGAATGTTTTTTGTAGGCGATATGGATGATGACCGCGCCAGCTTCCGCAGGGCGGTTGAGAATCTGAAGGAACTGTACGGCAAGAAGATTGCCCCGTTCCATATTCCGATTCGTGAGAATGAAAAGTTCGTCGGCTTTGTTAACGTTGTTAAGATGGCAGGCAGACGTTTTATAAATGATAACAGTGAATATGTAGAATGCGAGATTCCGGATTATTCCATGCCGAATCTGAATGAGTGCCGGGAAGCGCTGATGGAAGCGGTTGCGGAGACCAGCGAAGAGCTGATGGACAAATATTTTTCCGGAGAGGAATTCACACAGGAAGAGATTTCACAGGCTTTGCGCAATAATGTAAAGGAGTGCAGCATTGCGCCGGTTCTGATGGGTTCCGGACTTCTCGGACAGGGAACCAAGATGCTGTTAGACTGTATCTGCAAGTATTTCTGCCCTCCGAACATGCTGACGGTTACCGGTACGAATATTAAGACCGGGGAGCCGTTCGAGGCGAATTATAACGAGAGCCTTCCGATGACGGCAAGGGTGTTCAAGACGATCGCGGATCCGTTTATCGGCAAGTTCTCATTGATTAAGGTATGCTCCGGAATCCTGAAGTCCGACGCGGCCGTCTACAATGTGAATAAGGATACGGAGGAGAAGCTTTCCAAGCTCTATGTGCTCCGCGGGAAGGAGCAGATCGAGGTGCCCGAGCTGCATGCGGGAGATATCGGAGCGATCGGCAAGCTGAGCAATACGACGACGGGAGATACTCTGGCCGTGAAGTCCTGCCCGGTTGAATACGAGCCGATTATCGTGTCCACTCCGTATACATATATGCGCTATAAGACGAAGAATAAGGGAGATGACGACAAGGTATCCCAGGCGCTTGCCAAGATTATGGACGAGGATCTGACCGTTAAGGTCGTGAACGATAAAGAAAACCGTCAGACGCTTCTGTACGGAATCGGAAGTCAGCAGCTGGATGTCGTTGTCAGCAAGCTGCAGAACAGATACAAGGTTGAGATTGAGCTGATGAAGCCGAAGGTTCCGTACCGCGAGACGCTTCGCAAGAAGGTCCGCGTACAGGGCAAGTATAAGAAGCAGTCCGGAGGACACGGTCAGTACGGAGACGTTCATATCGTATTCGAACCGTCGGGCGATCTGGAAAAGCCGTATGAATTCGCGGAAGAGATTTTCGGCGGCGCGGTTCCGAAGAATTATTTCCCGGCTGTCGAGAAGGGAATCGCGGAAAGCGTTCAGAAGGGGCCGTTGGCCGGATACCCGGTTGTCGGACTGAAAGCCACGCTGGTAGACGGATCGTACCACCCGGTGGATTCCTCTGAGATGGCATTTAAGATGGCTACGATTCAGGCGTTCAAGCAGGGCTTCATGGAAGCGGGTCCGGTTCTTCTTGAACCGATCGCGTCTCTTAAGGTTGTGGTGCCGGATCGCTTTACGGGCGATATCATGGGCGATTTGAACAGACGCCGCGGCAGAGTTCTCGGAATGAATCCGCTTCCTAACGGCAGGCAGGAGATCGTTGCGGATATCCCTCTGTCAGAGCTGACAGGGTATTCTACGGATCTGCGTTCCATGACGGGAGGCATCGGAGATTTCGCGTATGAGTTCAGCCGTTATGAGCAGGCGCCGTCCGACGTACAGGCGAAGGTGATTGAAGAGGCCGCAAAATCCGAAGAATAATTAAAACGGATTCATATGAGCTGTCGTGAAACAGGACTTTTGCGCAGAGCAAAAGGGCTGTTTTCACGGCAGCCTTTTTTCTTTATAGAAGGTTCCATGCCATCCGGGGAACAGTTCCGGAAAGCATAGGAGCATCTGTCAGAGAAATCTGACAGGCGTTTTTCATCCGGACGGCATGCGGGGTTGTATTCGGAAAGGGTTTGCGGTACAATAAACCAAAGCCAGGCAAAGGGAGGACAGGTACGGATGAAGGAGAAAGACCGCGCGCAGCGGGTGCTGGACGAATATATTCGGACATTTGTGAGCTGTCAGAAGGACGGCGGCGAGATTCCCGGTTCAAAAGCCGCAGCGAAGGTCCTGCGCGCGCAGAGAGAACAGCTGCAGAAACGGGACGCAAAGATAGACAGCTCCATCAAACCCGCGTCGGGAAAGGATACGTCGAATCGTTCCTGGGATGCGTCCGACGGCAGACTGACATACCATATCATCAGAAAGCGAGTATGGGTAACAAGGAGATATCTGTTTGGAAATAAGAAAAAATATCGGAAAAAGGGTTACAGAAGGCTGAACGCTGTCATGCAGGCAGAAGAGGGGGAGCAGAGGACGGAGACGATGCTTGGTATGGCGCAGCTTCCGGATTTTGCTGTCCCTTATAACAGGATAGCTCTTCGGAGTCTGCTGTTCTATGGAATTATGGGCGCGCTTCTAATCGGAATCGGGTACGGAGCCTACGGAACGGAAGGAATGAATTACGCGGTACGGCTTATGATTACGGCGGGGGTTCTCGCCGCGGCAGCTGTCTTCGTGCTGCAGGCCGTCGTTATCGGGATATCCTCGGGAGCAAAAAGCATACGGTATGAAATCAGCAAAAGTCTGTTTGAGCAGCAGATAAAGGAGACGGACCGAGGCTTTATTCCCGAGCTGTTTCTGAATGAGGTGATTCTGAAGCTTGAGCTGTGGCTGTATGAGCAGCCGGATTCTAAAGCCTGTGATCTGTGGATTGAGGAATGTCTGCCAAAGCGCTGGAATCAGGAGGAGGAGACGGCAGAGGTGATTATAAGGGGACTTGTGGTCTATGCAGATCAGAACGTCAGCGGCAGGATATTCCGGAAGACGCGCCGGGAGGAATTCCAGATGAAGCTGGCGTATATCAGGTCTTCCTGGCCGGACATTTTGGAGCCTCTGGAGCACTGGTCGCTTATTTCCTGCCTTGCTGCAAAAGGGCGGAACAAGAATCCGGAAGAAAAAGAGAAGAAAGGATGAGGAAAGGATTCGGCGTATGAAGGATTATTTACCGATATGCAGAGAAGACATGGAAAAACGAGGATGGGATCAGTGTGATTTCGTCTATGTGATTGGGGACGCCTATGTTGATCACCCTTCCTTCGGACCGGCGGTTATCAGCAGGGTGCTGGAGAGCAGAGGCTACCGGGTCGGGATCATTGCGCAGCCGGACTGGAAATCAGAGGAGAGCATTCAGATTCTCGGAACGCCGAGGCTTGCCTTTTTGGTGTGCGGCGGCAATATGGATTCGATGGTGAATCATTATACGGTGGCAAAGAAGAGACGGAGCGCGGACGCTTATTCCCCAGGAGGCCGGACAGGCTTAAGACCGGATCGGGCGACGATTGTGTACTGTAATCTCATTCGAAGAGTATATCGTACGGTTCCGGTTATTATCGGAGGGATTGAAGCGTCTTTGCGCAGGCTGGCTCATTATGATTACTGGAGCGATCAGGTCAGACGTTCCATTCTGCTGGATTCTCAGGCAGATCTGCTGTCCTACGGAATGGGGGAGCGTTCGATCGTGGAAATCGCGGACGCGCTGGATTCGGGGCTTGCGGTGAAGGATATTACCTATATCGACGGTACGGTGTATAAAACGAGTGATCCGTCATCCGTCTATGATGCGGTTATGCTGCCGGACTATACCTCGATCTGCGGCAGTAAGGAGGCTTTCGCCAAAAGCTTTTATATTCAGTATTGCAATACGGATCCGTTCTCCGGGAAGAGGCTGATTGAAGCATACAGAGAGAAGCAGTACGTGGTGCAGAATCCCCCGGCAAAGCCTCTTTCCTGTCAGGAAATGGACGATGTCTACGCGCTCCCCTATATGAGGGGATATCATCCATGCTATGAGGAGAAAGGCGGAATTCCGGCGATTGAGGAGCTTAAGTTCAGTCTGGTATCGAACAGAGGATGCTTTGGAGGCTGCAGCTTCTGCGCGCTGACCTTCCATCAGGGAAGAATTGTACAGACAAGGAGTCATGAGTCTATTCTTAAGGAGGCTTCTTTGCTGATTTCGGATCCGGAATTCAAGGGATATATTAATGATGTCGGGGGACCGACCGCGAATTTCAGACATCCCTCCTGCAGGAAACAGCTGACCAGGGGGGTCTGTCCGGACAGACAGTGTCTGTTCCCTTCTCCCTGCAGGAATCTTAACGTGGATCATGGGGACTATCTTACTTTGCTTCGCAAACTCAGATCCCTTCCGGGGGTGAAGAAGGTATTCATCCGCTCCGGCATCCGGTTCGATTATCTGATGGCAGATCCGGACGATACCTTCTTTTATGAGCTGTGTGAGCATCATGTGAGCGGACAGCTTAAAGTGGCGCCGGAGCATGTTTCCGATCCGGTTCTCAAGATGATGGGAAAGCCGGGCAATGCCGTCTATGAAGCATTTTTGAGGCAATATAAAAGGATCAACGCGAAGCTTGGCAAGAATCAGTATGTGGTTCCGTATCTGATGTCCTCCCATCCCGGCTCCACGCTGAAAGAAGCCGTGGAGCTTGCCGAGTATCTGAGAGATATCGGGTATATGCCGGAGCAGGTACAGGATTTCTACCCGACTCCGTCTACGATCTCTACCTGTATGTATTATACGGGGCTGGATCCGAGAACGGGGAAGGCGGTCTATGTTCCGAGATCGCCGCATGAAAAGGCAATGCAGAGAGCTCTGATTCAGTACAGGAACCCGAAGAATTACGAACTGGTCAGGGAGGCGCTCCGGCTTGCGCACAGAACGGATCTGATCGGCTTTGGCAAAGAGTGTCTGATCAGGCCGAGACAGCTGAAGAAGGAAAAGGAACAGGAAAGCGTCCGGGGCCGGAGAAAAGAACCAGGCCGCAAAGGACAGTCCGTCCGCAAGGTACAGTCCGGCCGTCCGGTTAATCCCGGGCCTTACGCGCGGCGCGCCAGAGGGAGTAATTAAAGTCCCGGATGCCGCGGCTCTCATACCGGCTCACCAGCTCCTTACGGTAATCGGCGGCTTCGTATTCATACGTTTCCGCCAGCTGCGGGGATGAATCAAGGAAGGAAAGCACATAGGGCGCGGCGTCCGCAGAAAGACTAATAAGATATTGGACATCCGCGTCGGAGGGTTCCTGTTCGGCCGCAATGTTATACCGCGCAATTACCGTATCCGGCCTTGCCGCGCACAGAAGCAGAAAGCTTACCGATATAACGGCTGCCGTATAAAAGAACAGAGGAAAGCTTCTGCGGTAGACGGCGGCCGTTCCTCCGGCCATCAGAACGGCCAGTACGGAAAGGAAGAAAAGGACGAGAAGCCGCAGCAGAGTCAGATGATAGCTTGCGACATACAGACACATGCGATAAGCAGCCGAAGCGATCATGATGAAGGTACAGCCTGACATCACGGTCAGAAGGATGTTCAGAAGCTTTGTCTGTCCGTCGCCGGCAAGACAGAGGATGAGAATCGCGAAGTTGATGCAAGCAACGAAGAGAAGCTGAAAGAATCCGGTTCTGGCGTATTCGGAGTAAGTAAACTGTTCGGGCAGGGTAAACAGGCCGCCGGCAAACAGATACAGGATTTGAATGACACAAAACACCAGATAGACCAGCGTGATACAGGTAAGAATTGTGGATAAGAACACATAATCGGGCTTCTTCCTGGGAGGAGCCTCTTTTCGGGAACAGGGAGCAGCACTCCTGTGTTCGGTATCCGTCTGAAAGCCTGATGTCTCCGGGAAGAGAATGTCAGACAGCCTGCCGTCCGGAGCCATACCGGCAGCCGCGCACAGAATCGCGTAGCAGACTATGAATCCGGTCAGCACCATGAGGAAGAGGAAAAACGGATCAGAGGTAAAGAACAGATGATTGACAAGCGTTCCGGCAATTCGGGAGAATACCATGTCCGCGCCGGACAGCAGTACAATCAGGATACCGAGAATCGGAAGGGCGGCGAGCAGTCCGAAGAAGACGCTGCGCAATGTATTGTTCTTAAACAGTCTGGAGCGTCCCGCAAAGCGGAAGCAGTCCGTGAAGGGAAAACCGATGGCCGAGAGTACGCCGAAGGGGAGCTTGAAGATCCGGAGCAGGAATTCAAGGAATGAAAACCGGGCATCTTCCGCTGTCTGGTGAATCAGGGACAAATCAAGCAGCAGAAGAATGCCGCACACGGTCAGGAACTGCATTGTGCCGTTTGCCGTAAATACCGTCGTACAGGCAAGGAGAATACTAACTGCATAAAGGAACAGGGTAAACCGCTTAAGCGGAAGATTAAGCTTCTTCATACAGAGAATAAGAAGTACGCAGACGGCCGTAACAAAGACGAGGAAGCTAAGGCCCAGTCCGGCCCTGTAAAAGCAGAATGCAGACACCAGGCCGAACAGCAGGCTGATTCCGCCGAAAAATCTGAAATGAGAACGAATAAATTCTAACATAAATGACTCCTTTCTTAAAAATGGGCGCACAAATTCCGGGTTCCTTCCTTCGGGAGCCGCACTGCTTCCGGGAAGGAACCCCGCATATCCGGAATCCATGCGGGTTCCTGTAATGTCTAATACGCTGTGAAACAAATATCCGTCAATCTGAAATTATGGTTCATCCGGCACATATTCCAGCAAATCACCGGGCTGGCAGTCAAGAGCCCGGCACAGGGCGTCCAGCGTCGTAAAGCGGATCGCCTTTGCCTTGTTATTCTTCAGAATTGACAGATTGGCCAGTGTCAGATCTACCTCGGCCGAAAGATCGGTCAGGCTCTTTTTGCGTCTGGCCATCATGACATCGAGATTAATGATGATACCCATGAACTCCTCCTTTCAAATGGTCAGATCGTTTTCCTGCTTATACAAAACGGCCTGATTAAATACCTGAGAGAGGACAAGGGAAAATAATCCGGCAATGAAAAAAACTAAAATCAGCACAAACATTGTCGGCGTAATATTGAAAAAAAGCCGCAATGCCATAATAATACAGATAAAAAAGCTGTAGCCTCCCATTCTGCGAAGAGAAATAACATTCGCTTCCACAAAGGGATCCCTTGCCGTAATTGTGTGAAACATCTTCTTCAGCTCGTAAAAGATCAATACGCCAAATACTCCGGACAGCATAAATATGAATACCATTGGCCAGTAGTGTGTCCGGAATGCCTCATAGCCGGGAGCGGCTGCCTTAATGATGAACGGAACCATGAAACAGATCAGAATGCCGGCATAGAATCCGAAATTCACAAAAAGTCCTGTCAGCTTAGCAAGTCTGGTCGGCTGCATAAATTAATACCTCCTATTATGATAGAATAAAAAAGAGCATACCCTGTCAGGTTGTCATTATAATATCATATAGGATATTGAATGTCAATCATAATTTATTGAAAATCGATAAAAATTTTTTGAATATCAATGTATGTATCCGTAAAGCTGCAAGAAAGCAAAATCAAAGGATCGCGCGGGAGCATACAGGGACAATCCTGTCCGGCGGGGCAGGAAGGAAAGACCTTCCCGGCCGCCAGGGGAACAAGGCTTTAGCTGCCCTTGCTGCTTAAGGGATTGCTTCGTTCCTCAAAGAACATATTGTTGTCAGGTTCCGCGCGGTTGCCTTCCTTGTAGCAGGAGGTCTGGCGGATGACATCGGGATCCGAATCAGGAAAAATCTTCTCCGGGGGAGTTTCCCGGTCTGGAAGATCCCTTCCGGGGAAATGCTTGACGGTCCGTCCCGGATATTCGTTATATTCTGTGGGCATTACAGCAGCTCCTTTCTGTCAGAAATTGCGTCAACAGTCTGCATACATAATATGGATCATGATACGGGAGAATATGCATATTTCCTTTCAGAAATTTCACCGCCGCCCGGACAGGCTCAAACGGCGGCAAATCTGTCCGGGGACGGAGAATTAAAAAAAGTGCTTGCATTCTGACGGAATTCATATTATAATCTAGCAAGGTTATTTGAAAAGAACGAAGGCGTTCTTAAAGCACTGTCTCAGATGCTTTAAGGACGCTTTTTTTTGCCGCGGCGGGCGGTATCTGCTGCTGCGGCGCCCGCAGATGAACCGGCGGGAAGGTCAGAGAAAATATGGAAAGAGGCGTTGTCGATGAATAACAGTATGCTGGAAGAAATGAAGAGGACCAAAGAAGGACTGTATGATCCGGGGTTTGAGCATGATAACTGCGGTATCGGCGCTATCGTGGACATGAAGGGAAGAAAGAGCCATGATACGGTGGAGGGGGCACTTAATATTGTAGAGAATCTGGAGCATCGCGCGGGCAAGGATGCGGAAGGCAAGACCGGCGACGGTGTCGGTATCCTGCTTCAGATTTCCCATCGTTTTTTTACAAAGGCGGCTGTGTCGCTGGGCTTTGAACTGGGAGAAGAGAGGGATTATGGAATCGGTATGTTCTTCTTTCCCCAGGATGAGCTGAAGCGGAATCAGGCAAAGAAGATGTTCGAAATCATCGTTCAGAAGGAAGGAATACAGTTCCTGGGATGGAGAACCGTGCCGATTCATCCGGAGACCCTCGGACATAAGGCTCTGGAATGTATGCCCTGTATTATGCAGTGCTTTGTCAGAAGGCCGAAGGATGTAAAGAAGGGGCTGGACTTTGACAGAAAGCTCTATATTGCAAGAAGAATCTTTGAACAGAGTAATGATAATACCTATGTGGTATCCTTTTCAAGCAGGACGATTGTATATAAGGGTATGTTTCTTGTGAAGCAGCTCAGACCGTTCTTCCTGGATCTGCAGGATCCGGAGTATGAATCCGCGATTGCGATTGTACATTCCAGATTCAGTACGAACACGAATCCAAGCTGGCAGCGGGCGCATCCGAACCGGTTCATTGTGCATAACGGCGAGATTAACACAATCCGGGGCAATGCCGACAAGATGCTGGCAAGAGAAGAGACAATGGAATCGAGCTATCTGAAGGGAGAATTCCATAAGGTTCTTCCAGTTGTCAATACAGAGGGATCCGATTCGGCGATGCTTGATAATACGCTGGAATTCCTGGTCATGAGCGGAATGGATCTTCCGCTTGCGGTTATGATTACCATTCCGGAGCCATGGGAGAATGATCAGAGTATGGCGCAGGAAAAGAAGGATTTTTATCAGTACTACGCAACCATGATGGAGCCATGGGACGGACCTGCCTCGATTCTGTTCTCGGACGGAGATCTGATGGGAGCCGTGCTGGATCGGAACGGTCTGCGGCCGTCACGGTATTATATTACGGATGATGATCAGCTGATTCTGTCATCCGAGGTCGGCGTATTTGAACTGCCTCCGGAGAAGATTGTGAAGAAGGAACGTCTGCATCCGGGCAAGATGCTGCTGGTAGATACCGTACAGGGCAGGCTGATTGATGATGAGGAGCTGAAGATGCGTTATGCAAAGCGTCAGCCCTACGGCGAGTGGCTGGACGGCAACCTGGTCCGGCTTAAGGATCTGAAGATCCCGAACCAGCGGATTACGGAATATACGCAGGAGGAGAGAATGAGGCTGTGCAGGGCGTTCGGTTATACCTATGAGGACTATAAGACCTCGATCCTTCCTATGGCGCAGAACGGCGCGGAGCCGGTTGCGGCTATGGGAGCGGACAGTCCGCTGCCTCTGCTGTCCAATCAGAACCCGCCGCTGTTCAATTATTTCCGGCAGCTCTTTGCTCAGGTAACGAATCCGCCGATTGATGCGATCCGGGAAGAAATTGTTACCTCAACGAGCGTATATATCGGAGAGGACGGCAATATTCTGGAAGAGAAGGCGGAGAACTGCAAGGTATTAAAGATTCACAATCCGATTCTGACGAATACGGATCTCCTTAAGATAAAGAATATGAAGGTGGAAGGCTTCCGGGTGGAGGTAATCTCCCTTCTGTATTATAAGAATACGTCTCTGGAACGCGCAATTGATCATGTCTTCGTTGATGTGGATCGCGCTTATAAGGAAGGAGCGAATGTTCTGATTCTCTCTGACCGCGGGGTTGACGAGAATCATGTGGCGATTCCGTCCCTTCTTGCGGTATCCGCCCTGCAGCAGCATCTGGTCAAAACCAAGAAAAGAACCAGAGTTGCGCTGATCTTAGAGAGCGCGGAGCCCAGGGAGGTGCATCATTTCGCGACCCTTCTTGGCTACGGAGCCTGCGCGGTAAATCCGTATCTGGCGCAGGATTGTATTCATCAGCTGATTGAGAACCGCATGCTGGACAAGGATTATTATGCCGCCGTTGACGACTATAACAGCGCAGTTCTGCACGGCATCGTCAAGATTGCCTCCAAGATGGGAATCTCGACCATACAGTCCTATCAGGGCGCGAAGATTTTTGAGGCAATTGGAATCAGCAGAGAAGTAATTGAGAAGTATTTTACCGATACCGTCAGCCGGATCGGAGGTATTACGATTAAGGATATTGAGCGTCAGGTGGACGAACGGCATTCCAAGGCATTCGATCCGCTCGGACTTACCGTGGATCTGACCATGGAATCAAGCGGCAGCCATAAGTTCCGTTCCGGCAAGGAGGAGCATCTGTATAATCCGCAGACCATTCATCTGCTTCAGCAGGCGGCATGGACCGGAAGCTATGATATTTTTAAGAAATATACAGACGCAATTACGGAAGAGGAAAAGGGCATTAACTTAAGGGGACTGCTGGACTTTCGGTTCCCCAAGAAGGGAATTCCGATTGACGAGGTGGAACCGGTTGATTCGATTGTAAAACGGTTCAAGACCGGCGCGATGTCCTACGGCTCCATTTCCAGGGAAGCGCATGAGACACTTGCCATTGCCATGAACCGTCTGGGCGGCAAGTCGAACAGCGGAGAGGGAGGCGAAAGCACGGAGCGTCTGTCCGTAGGAGCTGACGGTCTGAATAAATGCTCCGCAATTAAACAGGTGGCCTCCGGACGGTTCGGCGTTACCAGCGAATATCTGGTCAGCGCCAAAGAGATTCAGATCAAAATGGCGCAGGGAGCCAAGCCCGGAGAAGGCGGACAGCTGCCCGGCGGCAAGGTTTATCCGTGGATAGCCAAAACGAGGCACTCAACGCCGGGGGTAGGCCTTATCTCCCCGCCTCCGCACCATGATATTTATTCCATTGAGGATCTGGCACAGCTGATCTATGATCTGAAGAACTCCAATCAGGATGCCAGAATCTCCGTTAAGCTTGTTTCCGAGGCCGGGGTGGGAACGGTAGCCTCTGGTGTCGCAAAGGCCGGGGCCGGGGTTATTCTGATCTCGGGATTTGACGGCGGAACCGGCGCGGCTCCGAGAAATTCCAT
>DVNP01000297.1 GCA_018714285.1 Candidatus Caccomorpha excrementavium
CGGGATGCGCTGCATTCTCAGCTTGCCGATGAATGTATCTGCATCGGAGCGGCGCCCGCGAAGGAGAGCTATCTGAAAATGGAGCGCATTTTAAGCGCGGCTATTGCGTCCGGGGCTGACGCGATTCATCCGGGATTCGGCTTCCTGTCCGAGAATGCCAGATTTGCCGGGTTGTGCGCGCGCTGCGGCCTGATCTTCATCGGGCCGTCCGGCGACGTGATCGAGCGGCTTGGAAATAAGGCGGCGGCAAGGTCATGTATGATGGCGGCAGGGGTTCCGGTTGTACCGGGATCCGACGGTCCGACGGCATCCGTACAGGATGCTCTGAGACTTGCGGAGAGCTTTGGCTATCCTGTCATCATTAAGGCAAGCGCGGGCGGGGGCGGCCGTGGAATGCGTGTTGTAAGACGGCGCGAGGAGTTTGAAGAGAGCTTTCTGACCGCACAGGCAGAGGCCAGGAGCGCGTTCGGAGACGGTACGATGTATCTGGAGAAGTATGTGGAGCACGCAAGGCATATCGAATTCCAGATCCTCGGTGATATGGAGGGAAATGTCATTCATCTCGGAGAGAGGGACTGCTCGGTTCAGCGCAGGCATCAGAAGCTGATTGAGGAAGCTCCCGCTCCCGGCATGTCTGATGAGCTGAGAGCCAGAATGGGCGCGGATGCGGTGAAGGCAGCGAAGGCGGCCGGGTATACCGGAGCGGGAACCGTGGAATTCCTGCTGGATTCGGATCAGAGATATTATTTTATTGAGATGAATACGAGAATTCAGGTAGAACATGGCGTAACGGAGCTTGTAACCGGAATCGATCTGGTTAAGGAACAGATCCGGATTGCGTCCGGGGAGGTTCTGACGCTTTGCCAGGAGGATGTCAGCATACGGGGACATGCGATGGAGTGCAGGATTAACGCAGAGGATCCCGCGCGGGACTTCATACCGTGTCCCGGAACCGTAGAGGAGCTGCATATTCCGGGCGGCAACGGAATCCGGGTGGATACGGCCCTTTATCCGGGCTATCAGATTCCGCCCTATTATGATTCCCTGCTCGCTAAGGTAATGGCGGTATCGCCGAACCGGGAAGAGACCATCCTGAAGCTGCGCAGCGCGTTAGGAGAGCTGGTCATTGACGGTGTGACGACAAATCTGGACTTCCAGTATCAGCTGCTTGGCGACGAAAGATTTTTCGCGGGCGGAGTGGATACCGGTTATGTGGAAGCTTTCTTATCCATGAACATGGCCGCGCCGGACTACGCAAAGGAATCAGAGAAGTAAGGAGGAGCATACATGCGGAAGGAGTTGTTCAAAAAGACGCCGGAGGTAAAGGTACGGCAGTCTCAGTACCGGCGGCTGGCGAAGGAGGAAGCAAGGCTGCGTGATGTCAGAGCCCAGATTCCGGACGGGCTGTTCCGCAAATGTGAGGCCTGCGGAGAAATTTCAGATACGGAGGATATTATATCGGGATATCATATCTGTCCCTCCTGCGGCCATTATTTCCGGATTCCGCCTCATGTGAGGCTTTCCATGATTCTGGACAGAGACAGCTTTACGGAATGGGATACCGGACTGGCTCAGAGTGATCCGCTTCATTTTCCGGGCTACCAGGCCAAGGTGGAAGGACGAAAGGCTGCGACCGGGCTGGATGAGGCGGTGATTACCGGCTGCGGGACGATTCAGGATGAGAAGACCGCGATTGGCGTTATGGCGTCGGAATTCCTGATGGGCAGCATGGGAGAAATTGTTGGAGAGAAAATTACCAGAATGGTGGAACGGGCTACCAGGGAGAGGCTTCCGGTGATTCTGTTCTGCTGCTCGGGCGGAGCCAGAATGCAGGAGGGAATGATCTCCCTGATGCAGATGGCGAAGACCGCGCAGGCAATCAAGCGTCATTCCGAGGCCGGACTCTTATATATTTCCGTCCTTACGGATCCGACCACGGGAGGCGTGACAGCAAGCTTCGCCATGCTTGGAGACGTGATTCTGGCAGAGCCGGGAGCGCTGATCGGGTTTGCGGGTCCAAGAGTCATCGAGCAGACGATCGGACAGAAGCTGCCGGAGGGATTCCAGAGCGCGGAATTCCTGGAGGAGCATGGATTTGTTGACAGAATTGTAAAAAGAAGCAGGTTGAGGCAGACGCTGCTGTTCCTGCTTAAGTCTGCAAAGCCCGGCCAGATATGGAAGTGGGACGATTTGGCGGCAGAAGGCTTAAAAGAACAGCCGGAACCGGAAGATGCGGCAATACCGGAGCACAGAACGGTATCGGAAGAGGATGCCGCGTCAGACAACGGCGCCATATCGGAGATCGGAAACGGGATTAAGCAGAAAGAGGATCGGGAAGAGCCGGAAGCATGGGAAAGAGTTCAGATTGCAAGAAGCCTGGAACGTCCGACAAGCCTTCACTATATCCGGGCAATATTTGACCGCTTCCTGGAGCTGCACGGAGACAGGGCTTATGCGGATGACGGGGCCATTGTCGGCGGAATTGCGGAGCTGAACGGACGCTATATTACCGTAATCGGACAGCAGAAGGGACGCGGCATAAAAGAGAATAAGAAAAGAAACTACGGGATGCCAAAGCCCGAAGGATACCGTAAGGCGCTCCGTCTGATGAAGCAGGCGGACAAGTTCGGCCGTCCGGTGATCTGCTTTGTGGATACGCCGGGAGCCTACTGCGGGATCGACGCGGAGGAGAGGGGACAGGGAGAAGCGATTGCGGCTTGTCTGTATGAAATGAGCGGTCTTAAGGTTCCTGTCCTCACAGTGGTAATCGGCGAAGGCGGAAGCGGCGGCGCGCTTGCGATGGCGCTGTCGAACGAGGTATATCTGTTAGAGAACGCGACCTACTCCATTCTGTCTCCGGAGGGCTTTGCCTCAATTCTCTGGAAGGATAAAAAAAGAGCCAGAGAAGCCGCGGGGCTGATGAAAATCACGGCAGGAGAATTACAGGAGCTGGGAATCATAGAGGGGATCATTTCGGAGACAGAGAACAAAGTGGGGGAAGCAGGGGAGACGAAAGCCCCGGCCGGAGTGACCGTCGATACCATGGAAGGCGCAGCCCGCCGCGTCAAACAATGTATTCTCTCCTTCCTGGCGCGGTACGGAGCGGCAGACGGGAACGTAATCCGCGAACTGCGTTACGAACGGTTCCGGAAGTTTTAATGAGAATATCTGCCATATTCTACAAATAGGACAGAATATGGCAGGCATACCGTGTCAGCTTCTCCGGACTTGAGAGAAATTCCTCTGTAATTTCAAAATAGGATATCTTTTGCTTATATGCCCGGAGGTAATACGGCGTATCATATGCGGCAGCCTGAGGAAGGAATCTGCCGCTTTTTTTATAAAAGCATTCTTCCGGCTTTGCCTTCCTGCGGTACTGTGTTGAAACATATGCGGCCACGCTTTTATGCGACACAATACCTTCTTCTGTCAGATAATAATAGTCCTTATAATTCTCATAATAGTGCCGTACCTCGCCCTCAAAGACGGGAATCCGCAGGACGGCACAATCGCCGGAAAGGGAAAACGTGCAATGGCAGGCGTTTTCTGATTTCGTGAAGGCCTGAAATTCTGCCGTAAGAGGGACAGGAACAGGACAGGCAGTGCGCAGCCGGATTACGACGGCATCGTGTTCTTCCTGAGCGCCTTCACAGGCAAAGCGGCAGCCAAAGCCGTCCGTATAGGATAAAAGCGCAAGCAGCGCAGGAAGATTGGCCGCGTCCTCCCTGTTGTGCCCGAGCAGGAACGAGAGAAGCGTGGCTGCGGGAATATCGGGCAGCCGCCCGTTTGTCTGCAGCGCGGCAAGCACCTGATCGGAAGATAAGCAGGCATAATCTCCGGCCTGCTCCCCGTTATGATACGTTTCATAGCGGGCGCGTCCGAGGTAAGCGGTATAGACAGGAATCAGATCCTGTCCGGAAAAAACGTCCTCTCTTTTTATACGGAGAAATTCTTCCATGGTCCTTTGTCTGAGATTCTGCGTCGGAAAATATCTGCGGTATGGAAGGATCCGCTTGTAGATATCAATACTCCCGAACGAATCGAAATTACATGCAATCCCATATTTTTTGCATTTTGCCGCCAGATAGGGGATATCGAAGGCCGTTCCGTTATAATGGATCAGACAGCGGAAACGGGAGAGCCATTCCGTAAAGTCAAGCAGCAGCTCTTCTTCCTTGAGAATATCATCCGACAGCCATTGTATCAGATAAAACCGGCCGTTATCCTGATAGACGCACCCGATCAGATAGAGGAAGGAGCTTGCAGGGGACAGGCCGGTTGTCTCAATATCAAAGCATACTGAATTCTTCCAGTCTATGTAATCGGGGCAGATGATATCCGGACCGGACAGGTCCGATTCGGACAATTCCTGGGTGAATCTTTGCATAGCGCGCCTCCTTTTCCACAATTATAACATAAAAATC
>DVNP01000298.1 GCA_018714285.1 Candidatus Caccomorpha excrementavium
CGTCAAGAATAAATTTATTATACCTCGCGGTAATCTCCGTCCACTACATCATCGTTCGCATTCGAATACCCCTGGGATGAGCCGCCCGCGTTCTGGGCTCCCGACATATCAGGTCCCTGACCTGCCGCGCCCTGATTCTGTTCATACAGTTTCGCGAACAGAGCCTGCGCGCTTGCCATCAGCGCTTCCTTCGCAGCCTTGATATCGGCAACCTCTCCGTCAGACATAACCTCAGGATTGGACTTCTCAACCAGCTCCTTTAAGCGTGCAAGATCTGCCTCGACCTTGGACTTGTCATCCGGACTCAGCTTATCGCCGACCTCGCTGAGCGCCTTCTCGGTCTGGAATACAATGGAATCCGCATCATTCCTGGTCTCAACCGCTTCCTTACGCTTCTTATCCTGCGCCTCATACTCGGCAGCTTCCTTCACAGCCTTCTCAATATCGCTCTCCGACATATTGGAGCCTGCCGTAATCGTAATATGCTGCTCCTTGCCGGTTCCGAGATCCTTGGCCGATACGTTCACGATACCGTTCGCATCGATATCAAATGTAACCTCGATCTGCGGAACGCCTCTTCTTGCCGGCGGAATTCCGTCCAGACGAAACTGTCCGAGACTCTTGTTATCCCTTGCAAACTGTCTCTCACCCTGAACGACATTAATATCAACTGCTGTCTGATTATCGGCAGCCGTAGAGAAGATCTGGCTCTTCTTAGTTGGAATCGTTGTATTCCTCTCAATCAGCCTCGTCGCAATGCCGCCCATTGTCTCAATCGACAGAGACAGAGGAGTTACATCCAGAAGCAGAATGTCGCCTGCGCCTGCATCGCCTGCCAGCTTGCCGCCCTGAATGGAAGCGCCGATTGCAACACATTCATCCGGGTTAAGGCTCTTGGAAGGCTCATGTCCGGTCAGCTGTCTTACCTTCTCCTGTACGGCAGGAACACGGGTTGAACCGCCTACCAGAAGAACCTTGGAGAGCTCGGACGCGCTCAGTCCGGCATCTCTTAACGCATTCTGAACCGGAACCGTAGTCCTCTCCACAAGATCGCTCGTCAGTTCATCGAACTTCGCTCTTGTCAGGTTCATATCAAAATGTTTCGGGCCTTCCGCCGTTGCCGTGATGAACGGAAGGTTAATATTGGTCGTCATTGCGGAAGACAGCTCCTTCTTCGCTTTCTCTGCCGCTTCCTTCAGTCTCTGAAGCGCCATCTTATCCGTTGAGAGATCCACGCCTTCTGTCTTCTTGAACTCATCAATCATATATCTGGTGATTCTTTCATCGAAATCATCACCGCCAAGTCTGTTATCGCCGGAAGTAGCCAGCACCTCGATTACGCCGTCTCCAATCTCAATGATGGATACATCGAAGGTACCGCCGCCCAGGTCATATACCATAATCTTCTGCTCATGCTCATTATCGAGTCCGTAAGCAAGCGCTGCTGCCGTCGGCTCATTAATGATTCTCTTTACATCAAGGCCCGCAATCTTGCCTGCGTCCTTGGTTGCCTGCCTCTGCGCGTCATTGAAATAAGCAGGTACCGTAATAACCGCTTCCGTCACCTTCTCACCAAGATAGCTCTCCGCATCTGCCTTCAGCTTCTGCAGAATCATGGCGGAAATCTCCTGAGGCGTATACTTCTTGCCGTCGATTGTTACCTTATAATCTGTACCCATATGTCTCTTGATTGAAGAGATCGTCTTATCCGCATTCGTTACGGCCTGACGCTTTGCAGGCTCGCCAACGATTCTTTCTCCTGTCTTCGTGAAAGCCACTACGGAAGGAGTCGTTCTCGAACCCTCTGTATTCGCAATTACAACCGGCTTACCGCCTTCCATTACGGCAACACACGAATTCGTTGTACCTAAGTCGATACCAATTATTTTTCCCATAACGTTTTCCTCCTATATAAAATCCATTTCTTCCTGTTATCAGTTCGCTACCTTAACCATGCTGTGTCTTACGACCGAATCATGATACAGATAGCCCTTCTGGAACTCTTCGACCACAATATTCTCTCCGAGCTCCTCGTCATCTATATGCATAACAGCATTGTGGAAATTCGGGTCGAATTCCTTGCCGACCGCTTCGATCGGCTTCACTCCGGCTTCCTCAAGCGCCGCAAGCAGCTGCTTGTAGACCTTTTCCATTCCTACTGCAAATGCCCCGTTCTTCTCGTCCTCGCCGAGTACGGCAAGGCCGCGTTCAAAATTATCTATAATAGGCAGCACCTTCTCAATAATACTCTTTGCTCCCACTTCAAACATCTGTGACTTTTCTTTTTCGGTACGCTTGCGGAAATTATCGAACTCCGCCATATTACGGATAATCCGGTCATTCAGCTCCGCAATCTTCTCATCCCTCTCATCCTTCTTTTTTTCTTTCTTCTTAAAGAAGGAACGAGATGTCTTCTCTTTGCCCTGCGCTTCCTCTTCTGAATTCTCTTCTTTCGATTCCTCCGGCTCTTACGTATCCGTCTCCTGCTCTTCCTCACAAACTGATTCCTGCTGCGTATCCGCCGTTTCCTCTTCTGCTCCGCCCGTATCCGGTTCGGCAGTGCCATTCATCTCCTGTTCATCCGTATTCTGATTCCTGTCCTTCTCTTCCACCTTGCGAACCACCTTTCTTCTTCCTGCTATCCCTTCTTCTTAAATATCTCATCAAGCTGGACCATCAGCGTCTTAAGCGTGCTTACTACCTTCTCATAATCCATCCGCTTCGGCCCTACAATTCCAATCTTACCGTATACACCTTCTTCAATTTCATAAGTAGCGGTAACTACGGAACAATCCTTCATGGATTCCACCGGAGTTTCGCTTCCGATGTAGACCTGAATGCCGCGGCTTGTTTCTCCGTTCTCCGGCAGCGTTACCAGCTCACTTAACTGGTTTTTCTCTTCAAATGCCGATAACAGCTCGCTGGCCTTTGACTTATCGCTCAGCTCCGGATACTTCAGAATATTCGTCGCGCCGCTTGTATAAATCTCGATATCATCCTCTTCACTGATGGCCTGTGCAACCGCATCAAGAATATCGCTTACGATGTTGCCGTATCCTGCCGCCTGCTCCTTCATCTTCCGTATCATGGAAAGATTAATCTCGGACATATCCAATCCCTGAAGGAATGTGTTCATTACGATATTCAGCTTCAGAATAATCTCCTTATCGAGAGGCTCCGCTGTATAAATCATCTTGTTCTTGACAATATTGCCTTCCAGCACAATAACTGCCAGTACCTGACTGTCATCCACCTCCGTCAGCTGAATAAACTTCACCTTCCGGCTGCGATACTGCGGTGTCGTGATCATCGTCGCGTAATTGGTATTCACGGCAAGGAGCTTCACAACCTGCTTAAGCAGATTCTCCACCTTATCCGTCTTCTCAATCAGTACATTCCGCATGGACTCCACTTCCTGCACCTTATCCTCGAGCATCATATCCACATACAGACGGTATCCCTTATCCGACGGAATCCGCCCGGCCGATGTATGAGGCTGAATAATATATCCAAGCTCCTCCAGATCCGCCATCTCATTCCGAATTGTGGCAGAGCTTAAATTCAGGTCGGTATATTTTGAAATCGTACGTGAGCCCACCGGTTCTCCTGTCTCCAGGTAGTTCCTGATGATGGCCTGCAAAATCTTCAATTTTCTCTCGTCAAGCTTCTGCATTCCGACCTCACTCCTTCCATATTCTCCCCCGCCAGTCCGGTTCCTGTCAGAGCTTTGATTGTTAGCACTCACTTGATTAGAGTGCTAATATCTTCATACACTAAAATATCACTATACTCTTCGTTTGTCAAGCGCTTTTTTCAAAAAACTTAATATTTTTTGAGACTTAATTAATCCTGTTAGTCTAGCAGAAATTCCGCAAGCACAGGATTGCTGAGATTGATTCCATTTTCGGTCAGAACAATCCCTTCCCCAGTTCTTTGAATCAGGCCGCCTCTCTCCAGCTTATTGATTGCCGCGCCGTATACGCTCTCCATGGCAACTCCGAATTCCTTCATGAATTTTCCTTCTGATACTCCCTCACACATACGAAGCCCCAGGAACATGAATTCCTCCATGGAATCCTTCCTGGTCAGAACCTCTTCCTCCCGCCGGATCTTCTTCCGATCCCGCGAGTCTCTTACATACTCCGCGAAAGAATCCGTATTCCTCCAGCGCCTTCCCTGAAAGAACGACGAGGCTCCAAGCCCCAGTCCCAGGTACTCCCTTCTTCTCCAGTACCCGATATTATGCCGGCACTCAAAGCCGGGTTTTGCATAATTGGATATTTCATACCGGTACAGACCTCTCTCTCTCAGGAGAACTTTTGTCTGCTCATACATCTGCCTTTCCGTCTCCTCGTCCGGAAGGCTGCTTTGATCCCGATATTTCGCAAAGAACGGCGTTCCTTCTTCGATCATCAGACTGTATGCCGAGATATGCTCCGGCATCAGATCGGCCGTTACCCGAAGAGAATTCAGCCATTGCTCAAGAGACTGACCCGGAAGGCCGGACATCAGATCCACATTTACATTTCCAAAGCCCGCCTCTCTTACCAGATCATAACTTGTCCGGAAGTCTTCATATGTATGAATTCTTCCGAGCAGCTTCAAAAGTCCGTTGTCTGCGGACTGAAGTCCCAGGCTGATCCGGTTCACTCCAAGGCTTCGGTAAAGCCGGACCTTTTGAGCCGTCAGAGTTCCCGGATTACATTCTATCGACACTTCCGGCTCCTCCTTATCCTTCCACGGCAGATATTGTTTCATACCTTCCGCAATCCGGCAGAACAGATCCGGTTTCAGGATCGACGGCGTTCCGCCTCCGAAAAAGACTGACACGATTCGATATGCGGACAGCTCCTCTTCCCATTCCCTGATCTCTGTTAACAAAGCCCGTGTATACCGCTCCATTCCGTCATCCTCTGCCGCAAAAGACAGGAAGTCACAGTATCCGCACTTTCTGACGCAAAACGGTATATGCACATAGATTCCAATCTCCTTGTCCGATCCCATACAAAAACCTCCTGATCAGAAAAAGACGGCCCGCGAAGGATATCCCTCCGGGGCCTGTCCGTCATTAATTCTCATCCAGCTTCAGCACACTCATAAACGCCTTCTGCGGAATCTCAACATTCCCAATCTGACGCATCCGCTTCTTTCCTTCCTTCTGCTTCTCAAGCAGCTTCTTCTTTCTGGAAATATCTCCTCCATAGCACTTGGCAAGCACATCCTTGCGCATGGCCTTCACCGTTTCTCTTGCAATAATCTTGCTTCCGATTGCCGCCTGAATCGGAACCTCGAACAGCTGTCTCGGTATCTCCTCCTTGAGCTTCTCGCACATCTTCCTTCCTCTCTCATACGCGGTATCCGCATGCACAATAAACGAGAGCGCGTCTACTTCTTCCTTATTAATTAAGATATCGAGCTTCACCAGGTTAGAAGGAGCATACCCCTTCAGATCATAGTCAAACGAAGCATAGCCTCTGGAACGTGACTTCAGGGCGTCGAAAAAGTCGTAGATAATCTCGTTCAGCGGAAGCTCATAACGAAGCAGCGCCCTTGTCTCTTCCATATATTCCATTCCCTTATAGACACCGCGGCGTTCCTGGCAAAGCTTCATAATCGCGCCGACAAATTCCGTAGTTACCATAATTTCCGCGCTGACGACCGGCTCCTCCATGGATTCAATCGTCGAAGGATCCGGCATATTGGTCGGATTCGTCAGATCGACTACCGTCCCGTCCGTCTTATGAATCTTGTAAATAACGCTCGGCGCCGTCATGACCAGTTCAAGATTATATTCGCGTTCCAGCCGCTCCTGAACAATTTCCAGATGAAGTAGTCCGAGGAAACCGCACCGGAAGCCGAAGCCAAGCGCCGCCGAAGTCTCCGGCTCGAACTGAAGCGCCGCGTCGTTTAACTGAAGCTTCTCAAGCGCGTCCCGCAAATCCGGGTACTTCGCGCCGTCAGCCGGATACATACCGCAGTATACCATCGGATTCACCTTCTTATACCCCGGAAGCGCTTCCGAACACGGCCTGTCCGCATCGGTAACCGTATCGCCGACTCTGGTATCCTTCACGTTCTTCAGACTTGCCATAAGATACCCTACCATGCCGGCGCTCAGTTCGTCTGCGGGTACAAACTGTCCCGGCGCGAATACGCCAAGCTCTACGACCTCAGCCTGTGCTCCGGTTGCCATCATGCGGATGCGGGTTCCCTTTCTTACGGTTCCGTTCATGATTCTGCAGAATACGATCACTCCTTTATAAGAATCATAGACCGAATCGAAGATCAGCGCCTGAAGCGGCGCTCCGGGATCTCCGCCCGGAGCCGGTACCTTCTCCACAATCTGCTCCAGAACCTGATCAATATTGATTCCGTTCTTCGCCGAAATCAGCGGGGCATCCGAAGCATCCAGGCCGATGATATCCTCTATCTCCGCCTTCACACGGTCCGGATCCGCGCTTGGAAGATCGATCTTGTTAATTACGGGAACAATATCAAGATTATGATCAAGCGCCAGATAGACATTCGCAAGCGTCTGCGCCTCGATTCCCTGCGCCGCATCCACAACGAGCACGGCTCCTTCGCAGGCGGCAAGGCTTCTTGATACCTCATAATTAAAATCAACATGTCCCGGCGTATCGATCAGATTGAAAATATACTCCTCTCCGTTCTTCGCCTTATACACGGTACGGACCGTCTGCGCCTTAATCGTAATGCCGCGTTCCCTCTCAAGCTCCATATTATCAAGCACCTGCGCCTGCATCTCACGGCTTGTAAGAAGTCCCGTCGATTCAATAATCCGATCCGCAAGCGTGGACTTTCCGTGATCAATATGCGCAATAATGCAAAAATTCCTGATCTTGCTCTGATCTGCTGCCGCCATTTTCCTTTCCTCCTGATTTCCTCGTGCCTCTTATGCACGCCGCTTATGCGGCTTTCCGAAATGATTCCGGACTATTATAGCATACCCGTTTTTAATTGACAAGGGAAATCCATCCACCGGCCACGAGAAACGCACGAATGTGTATCCCAACCAAAGCATTAAGCAATATACAAAAAAATTACAAGTTC
>DVNP01000299.1 GCA_018714285.1 Candidatus Caccomorpha excrementavium
ATTGACGATGTCTATATGGAAGAGCTTAAGAAGCTGGTTCTCCGTCCGGAGGCGATTCGGGCTGTCGGAAAGGATATTAAGATTGTCTATACTCCCCTTCATGGTACGGGAAATGTCCCGGTGCGCCGCATTTTGAAGGAGCTCGGCTTTGAGCAGGTTTATGTGGTTCCCGAGCAGGAGAAGCCGGATGGTAATTTCCCGACCGTATCCTATCCGAATCCTGAGGATAAGAACGCGTTTCGTCTGGCGCTTGAGCTGGCGAAGAAGGTGGACGCGGATCTGGTTCTGGCTACGGATCCGGACGCGGATAGACTTGGGATCTACGCGAAGGATAAGAACGGAGAATATCAGGTATTCACCGGGAATATGTCCGGGCTTCTGATCTGCGAATATGAGCTGTCACAGAGAAAGGAGCTGGGCAGACTGCCGGAGAACGGAGCCATTGTTACGACCATTGTATCCTCCAATATGGCGAGGGCCGTCGCGGAGGCCTATCATGTGGCATATATTGAGACGCTGACCGGATTCAAGTATATCGGAGAGCAGATCAAGTTCTTCGAGCAGAATCACAGCTACGAGTATCTGTTCGGCTTCGAGGAAAGCTACGGCTGTCTGGTAGGAACCCATGCAAGAGATAAGGACGCATGCGTTGCGGTCATGGCGCTGTGCGAAGCGGCCGCTTATTACAGACAGCAGGGGCTGACGCTTGTCGATCAGATGGAGCGGATTTTCGAAACCTATGGCTATTACAAGGAGACTCTGTTCACAAGAACGTTTAAGGGAGCGGACGGATCGGCAAAGATGAAGCAGATGATGGATGATCTGAGGAAGAATCCTCCGGCTAAGGTCGCGGGATATCAGGTGCTTGCTGTGAGAGATTATCAGGCAGGCACAAGAACGGACTGCGTGACCAAGGAGGTTGCGGGAACCGGACTTCCCAAGTCGAATGTACTCTATTTTGAGCTGAATGACGATGCGTGGTTCTGTGTCAGACCATCCGGAACCGAGCCGAAGATTAAGTATTATGCCGGAGTGAAGGGCAGAACCGGCGAAGAAGCGGACGAGCTGCTTGCAGGACTGATTGGAGCGCTCGAAGGCTGAGCCTGCATATGGGACTTTGGAAAGAGAACGGGGCAGATTTTATGAAATCTGTCCCGTTTTTGAGTGCGCATGGCGGCGCGGCCGGATATCTTTGTTTTGCCTTATGATATTTATTTTAAGAATTCGTAAGGAAATTGTCGGTAGAAATATTAGAATTAACCTGCTATAATAGCAGAACAGATTTGGGAAAATAACAATGCAGACAACGGCGGATTCCAAAGAATATTTCAAAATTGTTACATCTATATCAATAATATTTACTTTGTTTTAAAATTAAAAGATATTATTGTTTTTATGAAGAAATTTTGATATAATCAGACAAGATAACAAAAGGAGAATGGGGTATGCGATACGGAGAGGATAATTACAGCAGACAAGAGTATATCAGGCGGCGGAGACAGGCGCAGAAGATGATCCGTCTTATGCTTCTGGTTTTTTTCCTGCTGACGCTGGCCTTTGCTACTGTCAGTATTGTACTTGCATTCCGTCTGCATTCTCTGAGCAGGACCGTTGACGAGCTGGAAGCGCAGCTTACAGAATATCAAAGACGGGAGGAAGAATCCGGTCCGGTCGGAGCCGGAGGAAGTACGAGTCCGGACGGGAACAGAGGAGAAGACGAGCTCTCGGGCGCCCAGCCGGCGACAGAGCCGGACACCGAGCCGACGGCGGCGCCGGACGGGACAGCCCCATCCGGGGCTGCCGATACGACAGAAGAACAGATAGCCGGTGAAGCAGAAGAACAGCCGTCATCCGGGACGGAAGGGGAATCCGGACAGGACAATGAAAGCAGGGAGGACTGGTCCGATAAGAAGGTTTATCTGACTTTTGACGACGGGCCGAGCGATTTGACGGATGATATTCTTGACGTTCTCAAGCAGTATGACGCGAAAGCCACATTCTTCGTGATTGGCAAAACAGATTCGCAGTCAAAGCAGATGTATCAGAGAATTGTTGAGGAGGGGCATACCCTGGGGATTCATTCTTATACACATCAGTATAACGAGATCTATGCTTCGGTTGAGGCATTTGCGGCTGATTTTATGAAGCTGAGCGATCTGCTGTATGAGGTGACGGGAAAGCGGCCCGCGATATCCCGGTTTCCCGGCGGATCGAGCAATAAGAAAGCAAGGGGCGGCATTGAGCCGTTCATCCGGTATCTGAATGAACAGGGCATTGTATATTTTGACTGGAATGTGGAGAACGGAGACGCGACGGGAGTGAAATATACAACCGAGGAGCTGACGCAGAATGCGCTTGACGGGATTAAGACCTTTAAGAATTCGGTTGTCCTGATGCATGATACGAACACGAAGGGCACGACTCTGGAATCTCTTCCGGATTTGCTTGATACCCTGACGGAGAATGGGGCGCAGCTGCTGGCTCTGGATGAGACGGTTACGCCGGTACAGCATGTGAAAGCTGGTTCCGTGAATTAAAGAAAGAACGACAATGAACAGAATGTGGATTCATTGCCGTTCTTTTATTATGAGCGGATTATTTCCTCCTTCTTTATTGCCTTTGTGATGACGAGCAGCAGCAGATATACCACGCACAGCAGAATACAGCATCCGGGCAGCAGCAGCGTCTTTAGAGAAGGATGAGCCTGTACGAAGAATTCGTAGAGCCGGAAGAAGAGAGGACAGGTAAACAGCGCCGCAGCCGCGGGTTTAAGCAGGCTGTTGGGAATATCAAACAGGAAGCCGGTGCTCCTTAGAACATAACAATAGTCGAGCAGAGTTATGATCAGCTGACTTGTAAGCATTCCGATAAAATATCCGCTGATTCCAAAGCGCGGAATCAGGAGAAAGAGAATGCCGATTCTCAGTGTCTGACCAATTACAGAGTTGAGAAAGGTAATATGTACCTTGCCAAGACCATTGATAATGCTTCCCAGAGTTGTCGCAAGATACATCATGGGACAGAGCCAGGCCGCTGCTTTCAGAAAACTTCCTGCCGTTTCGTTTCCGAATACGGTATTTCCCAGAGTGTTTCCGAATACAAGGAAGACGCATGCAGAGAAGATGCCGACGATCAGGCTGTATTTTAAGGAAAGGGAGACGGCGCTCTGAATGGATTCCTTTTTATCCGCGGCCTGTGCCTCGGAGATCTCGGGAAGCAGCAGAACAGAGAGAGAATTTGTAATGGTTCCCGGAAACATCAGGAAAGGAAGCACCATTCCGTTGAGCACTCCGTATATGGCAAGCGCGTTGGCAGAGGACAATCCATAGCGCCGCAGAAGTCCCGGGATCATAACGGCCTCCAGACTGTGGAGGACATTGATCAGAAGCCGGTTCACGGTCAGGGGAACGCTGAATCCAAGGAGCCTTCGGCGGTAACAGCCGCCTGTTTGAGCTGCCGTTCGGGAGTCAGAAGCCGAGGAGGCCCGCATATGCCGGCCGGACAGCAGCAGAGAGATCAGGTTAAACAGACAGGAGGCAGCCTCTCCGATCACCAGGCCTGTGACGGCAAGTTCGCAGGTAACGGACAGACTGCCTCCGCCAAAGATGGATGCAAGCGCAAATACGCTGCCGATTCGAATGATCTGTTCAAAGAGCTGTGAGAGCGCGGGAACGGCGGCGCGCTTTTTTCCGTAGAAATATCCGTTGATGCATGCCGTAATCCCGCAGAAGGGAAATACGCAGCTAAGGAGCTTTAAAGATTCCGAACATTCCGGCTCTAACAGGAGCTTATCGGCGATGAAGCCGTGGAAGCACCAGACAAGGGCGGACAGCAGGAGAGCGGCCCCAAGCGAGAGGCTGATTCCGGCTTTCAGAATATGTTTCGGATGTCCCGCGCCGTCTCTTGCGGCTTCTGCCGCTGTCATCTGGGAGATTGCGGTCTGAATGCCGGAGGCGTATATGGTAAAGCAGATGCCATAGACCGGAAAGATCAGCTGGTAGATACCGAGCTGCTCGGCGGTTAATGCATTCGACAGGCAGATCCGGTAGAAAAATCCGAGAAGCCTGGTAATAAGCCCGGTAACGGTCAGAATGACGGTTCCCTTAATGAGGTGGTTTTTATTCATGTTCGACTCCGGAGATAGCTTATTACAATTTATGAGGAAGCAAACCAAAATATGTATTGACAAACCCAGGGTATGGTAGTACAATTAACAAAGCCAAGTAAAATACTAGGAAATAAATTACTGGGAATTCGTTTCGGTGATAAAGGACACAAAAAGAAAGGCAGGGATTCAGAACATGAAGCTGTCTACCAAGGGGAGATATGGATTAAGGGCGGTTGTGGATTTGGCTCTGCATCAGGAGGAAGAGGCGGTGTCTCTGAGCAGTATTGCCGAGCGCCAGCATATATCCATGAGCTATCTGGAGCAGCTGATTGCCAGGCTGAAGAAGGCGGGGATTGTAGGCAGCGTAAGAGGAGCTCAGGGCGGCTATATGCTTGCAAAGCCGGCCGGAGAGATCTCCGTCGGAGAAATTTTAAGAGCGCTTGAGGGCAGCCTCAATCCGGTAGACTGCGCGGCATTAACAGGGGATGGAGAAACCTGTATGAGCTTTGATGGATGCGTTACCAAATATGTCTGGCAGAGGATCACGGACAGTATTAACAGTACGGTGGATTCGATCTCTCTTGAACAGCTGGTGGAACTTGGCAGACAGGGAGAGCGGCCGTCCGGAAGGGAATCGTTTGGCGCACCGAAATGCGGCTGCTGATACAGGCAAGTTTTTACGGTAATTCAATACACTGATAGTATAGAATAGGAAGGGAAAAGGCAGAGGAATGGATCATTATATTTATCTGGATAACGCGGCAACGACCAGAACGAGGCCGGAGGTGACACAGAAGATGCTGCCGTATTTTACGGAAAGCTTCGGGAATCCCTCCAGCATCTATGAGCTGGCGGTCAGGAACAAGAAAGCCGTGGACGAAGCAAGGAAAATCATAGCGGATTCACTGGGCGCCGAGCCCGGCGAGATCTATTTTACGGCAGGCGGAACCGAAGCCGATAACTGGGCGCTGATTGCCACGGCGGAAGCATATGAGCAGAAGGGAAAGCACATTATCACCTCCAGGATTGAGCATCACGCAGTGCTTCACACCTGTGAATATCTGCAGAAGAGAGGGTTTGAGGTTACTTATGTCGATGTGGATGAGAATGGAGTAATTAAGCTGGATCGGCTGAAGGCCGCAATCCGTCCGGATACGATTCTGATATCGGTGATGTTCGCCAATAATGAGATTGGAACGATTCAGCCTGTTAAGGAAATCGGAGAGATTGCGAAGGAGAGGGGAATCCTGTTCCATACGGACGCCGTACAGGCATACGGGCAGCTTCCTGTCAATGTGAATGAATATCATATTGATATGCTTAGCGCAAGCGGACACAAGCTGAACGGGCCGAAGGGAATCGGATTCCTGTATATCAGGAAGGGGCTGAAGCTGCGCTCCTTTATACACGGAGGCGCGCAGGAGAGGAAACGAAGGGCCGGTACGGAGAATGTGCCCGGAATTGTCGGGTTCGGAGAAGCGGTGAGAATCGCCATGGCAACGATGGAGGAGAGAATTGCAAAGGAGACGGCGCTGAGAGATTATTTTATCGATACGGTGCTGAAGGAGATTCCGTATACCCGGCTGAACGGCCACAGAAGGAACCGCCTTCCCAATAACGCGAATTTCAGTTTTCAGTTCGTTGAGGGGGAATCGCTTCTGATTATGCTTGATATGCAGAAGATTGCGGCATCCAGCGGCTCTGCCTGTACATCCGGCTCGCTCGATCCAAGCCATGTGCTGCTGGCAATCGGACTTCCGCATGAGATCGCGCATGGTTCTCTCAGACTGACCTTAGGCGAGGATACTACGAAGGAGGAGCTTCGGTATACGGCAGATAAGATTAAGGAAATTGTTGAGAAGCTGCGCTCCATGTCCCCTCTTTATGAGGATTTTACGAAGAAGAACAGATGATTATCCGTACAGGATAGAGAATAGAAAGGGATATGATTATGTACAGTGAAAAGGTAATGGATCATTTCAGCAATCCGAGGAACGTCGGAGAAATAGAGAACGCAAGCGGAGTCGGTACGGTAGGCAATGCGAAGTGCGGAGATATTATGAGGATTTATCTGGATATCGATGAGAATCAGGTGATCCGGGATGTGAAGTTCAAGACCTTCGGCTGCGGCGCTGCCGTGGCGACGAGCAGCATGGCGACCGAACTTGTGAAGGGCAGAAGCATCTATGATGCGCTTAAGGTGACGAATAAGGCGGTTATGGAAGCGCTCGACGGCCTTCCGCCGGTTAAGGTGCACTGTTCTCTGCTTGCGGAGGAAGCAATTCATGCGGCTCTCTGGGATTATGCGCAGAAGCACGATATCCGGATCGAGGGACTTGAGAAGCCGAAGTCCGATATTCATGAGGGAGAAGAAGAGGAAGGCGAGGACTATTAAGGACGGAATCCGGCATGATGAATCAGAAGCGAACAGTAGTAGTGGGAATGTCAGGCGGCGTGGATTCGTCCGTAGCCGCCTGCCTGCTGAAGGAAGCAGGGTATCATGTAATCGGAGTTACCATGCAGATCTGGCAGGAGGACAGGGAGGACGAGACGGGCGGCTGCTGCGGCTTTCGCGCGGCGGAGGATGCGAAACAGGTGGCATACCGGCTTGGGATTCCTCATTATGTGATGAATTTTAAAGAAGAGTTCAGAACGAATGTCATTGATTATTTTGCCTTAGAGTACAGAAAGGGAAGGACTCCGAATCCCTGTATTGCCTGTAACCGCTTTGTGAAATGGGAATCCCTGTTAAGAAAGGCAATGGCTTTGGGTGCGGATTATATTGCAACCGGACATTACGCGAGAATCGAACATCTGAGCAGCGGACGGTATGCGCTGCGCCGCTCAAAGACGCAGGCAAAGGATCAGACGTATGCCCTGTATTCTCTGACGCAGGATCAGCTGGCTCATACTCTGATGCCGGTTGGAGATTATACGAAGGAAGAGATTCGAAGCATTGCGGCGCGGTACGGGCTTCCCGTTGCGTCTAAGCCGGACAGCCAGGAGATCTGCTTTATTCCCGATCATGATTACGCGGCATTCATTGAAGGCTATACCGGGAGGAAGGATACTCCGGGCAATTTTGTCGACGGGAGCGGAAGAATTCTCTGGAAGCATCCTGGAATTACGCATTTTACAATCGGACAAAGGAAAGGACTGGGAATCGCGCTCGGAAAGCCGGTCTTTGTCACAGCAATCCGTCCGGATACCAATGAAGTGGTGCTTGGTACGAAGGAAGAGGTATTCTCTGACTGTCTGAGCGCAGAGCAGATTCAGTATATGGCGCTGACGCGGTTTGAGGGGCGGACGCTTATGGCCAAGGTCCGTTACAGCCATCAGGGAGCGCCCTGTCATGTCGTTCCGGAAGGAACGGACGCGATGAGAGTTGTGTTCCATGAGCCTGTGAGGGCCGTAACGCCCGGACAGGCCGTGGTGTTGTATGACGGTGATTATGTGGCCGGCGGAGCGGTTATTACAGGCCGGTGAAGCGGGAACGTTCCTGCTTCACCGGCCTGCGCTTTTTGAAAGCACCTGCGCAATCGTGCAGGAGAGCTTAAAGACGTTCCATCACAGGCTTCCTGCCCCGGAATATCGTATAGTAATGAAAGCCGCATTCCTTGAGATATACCTCAGCCTTCCGGAATTCGAAGCCGAGGAGATCCGGGGTATGGGCATCCGACCCGATTGTTATGATCTCTCCGCCAAGCTCACGGTAACGTATGAGGAGCTCCTTCTTCGGATGAGGATATGGCAGGGAGCGTAAGCCGGAGGTATTGATCTCAATGCCCTTTCCGGCATAAACGAGGTTATGCAGGGCAAGGTCGGCGATATCCCTGTAATCCTCATAACGGTAGTCCCTTGTCCCGTCCGGGGCATATCTGAGGATATAGTCAAGATGTCCGTATACGTCGAAGCAGGAATACCATGCCGCATTCTCTGCAATACTTTCAAAATATTCGGACAGTCCGTCATGCAGGGAACGTGTCTCCCAATATGTTGGAAGATACGGATCCAGATATCGGATGACATGGGTCGATCCGATAACAAAATCGAACGGATAGTCTGTTACCAGAGCATTGTAGAAGTCCCGGATCTCCGGCCGGATCTCCGGCTCGCTGCGCAGACCGAGCTCAATGCCGAACAAAAGCTCAATCCGGCTTTGATACCGCTCCTTTAACGTTGTCAGAGTATCAAAATACCGGACAGGATCGAATTCGAACAGCCCTTCTGAGGTATCCGGATAATGCCGGTCCATATGATCTGTGATACAAAGCTGCTTCAGGCCTGCCCGGATCGCGTGTCTGATATGTTCCTCCGCCGGGGTATGAGAATCGGAGGAGAATTCCGTATGGTTATGAAAATCGGCAGTAATCATGGTGAATCTCCTTTCCCTTTCCTCAGGTATCCGAAATTTCGGTCAGTCCTGAAATATCCGGGCTCGCAATCAGCGAATAATTCGTATAATAGACTACAAATCCGGGCTTCGCGCCGTTTGGCTTCTTTACATTCTTCTTCTCCAGGTAGTCAATCTCCACCTTATCGGAATCCCTTCCTCTGGAATAATACGCGGCCAGACGCCCCGCTTCTTCAAAGGCGCGGTCCGGCAGTTCTCTGCCCTCTGTTCTGACGATTACATGAGAACCCGGGATTCCTTTGGCATGGAACCACCAGTCATTTCCGTTCGCAAATTCAAACGTCAGCTCGTCATTCTGATAGTTATTCTTGCCGACATACATATGGAAGCCGTCAGAAGAGAGATAGTGGAAGGGACGGCTTACAACCTTTGGCTTCTTCGCCTTTTTCCCGGACTGTCCCGCGGTATAATGCCGGCGGATATAGCCGTATTCGGTCAGCTCATCCTTCAGCTGGCTCAGATCCTCTTCACGGACCGCGATATCCAGAGCGGTCCGGATGGATTCCAGATGCGCCAGCGCTTCTCTGGTCTCAGAGGTATGGACGGTCAGCGCTTCAAAGGTACGTTTCAGCTTGGAGTACCGCTCAAAATACTTCTTGGCGTTCTCCATTGCGGTCAGCTGCGGATCCAATGGAATGTCGATCTCCTCACCGGAATAATAATTCATGGCCCGCAAAGATTTGGCTCCGGGTTCGGCGCCGTAGCCATAGGCAGTCAGCAGCTCGCCGTAGATCTTATACTTCTCGCGTTTCTCCGTATCCTTCAGCTGCTTCTCCTGCAGATCCAGCTTCTTGCTTTCCCGTTCGATCGCCGTGTTGACAATCCGGCGCAGATCTGAGGACTTCTGGCGGATACGCGTAAGGGCGTTCTTTGCCGCGTAATAGGATTCGAGCATTGCGCTCGGCGAATCAAACTGCCTGACGGTATAAGGCTTCTCCGGCTCCGGGGAAGTTTGATAGCAGGTCAGAGGAATACAGGAGAATTCAACCGGCTCATTCCCGCAGAATACGATATTCGGCGTATAATCCTTTGTCCGGATCCGTTCCATAACCCGGTCAAAATTCCTGTAAAGATGAAGTCCGACATCCTCCGATATGCTCTTCGCCGGATCCTCCGGATCGATTGAGGCGCGGCAACAGATTTCATTGGCAAGAAGCGGACTGATTCCCGTATACGCCGAATAGATCGCCTTGCCGGCCGTAAGGGGCTTTGTCAGTACCAATTCCCTGAAAGCATGATAATCCGTTGTCAGGGGATCCGCTTTATCCCCCGTCTGCGCGATGAAATATTCCCTGCCGGGAAGAACCTCGCGGACAGAGCTGACGAATCCGGAGACATGCTTGATACTGTCTATAATTGTGTTATTGTCATCGACAAAAATGATATTGCTGTGCTTCCCCATGATCTCAACAATAAGCTTCTTGCGGCAGAGGTCGCCCAGCTCGTTTAAATGTTCAATCTCAATATGAATAATTCTCTCAAGCCCGGGCTGCGTAATATCCAGGATTCTGGCGCTGTTTAAATGCTTGCGCAGCAGCATGCAGAAATTTGGCGCAGACACCGGATTCGGCCTCGTAAGATCCGTCAGATAGATGAGCGGAAGGCCGGCCGAAGCAGAAATATAAAGCCTGTACTGGTCATAATTCTTAACGGTCAGTACAAGCTCGTCTTTTTCCGGCTGGGCGATTTTGATGATACGCCCGCCGGACAGCTTTTCCTTTAATTCACAGACCAGGCAGGAGATGACGGCTCCGTCAAATGCCATGGTTCATTCACCTCGATTTCTTTAGATTAATAGCTTATGTCCGGTCCCATATGGTACCTTTCATTATAGGCGCGGGCAAGCCTGTTTAAATTGTCAAACATCAGGTACCAGGCGTACAGGCTGCCGAGACCGCACAGCAGACTGCCGAGCAGCATCCATAACAGGATGGTGGTACCGGTCTCATTCACGGAAACCCCGTACTCTTCACCCGCGTAATACAGGCGGTTAGCCTGCTTATAGATCCAGAACCAGTGATAGATTCCGCAGGTGACAAAGGAAAGGAGCAATACAATGATATAGTTCGGACTGTCTTCCCCGTCTCCTTCGCAGATGGTATTGATATCATCTGTCATCAGAAACATAAAATAAATACTGTAGATTCCGCAGGTAATCAGACTTAATATCAAATATTTGAGCAGGGAACGATTCTCATTCAGCATAGACAACCTCCTTCATTTGTGCATCAGGGCATCTGCGGCGCGAAACAGAAATCCGCTGCGGATATCGATTATCACATTCGGATCCTGAAGCAGAATCCGAATCAGATAAACGACCGCATACAGGACAGCGGCCGATATCCAGAACCTTTTCACCACACGCCTCGGCAGCCGTTCTTCGAACAGAAAGAAGACAAGAATGGCCGGGACAGTCAGGAAAAGGGGATGCATGGCAGCCGCGGCGGCAATATCGCCGCGCAGAAGCAGAAGCCAGGCACGCGTCATACCGCAGCCGGCGCAGGAGATACCGGTCAGGAACCGGATGGGGCAGCCGATACCGGATACGGTTAAAATCCAATATACACATGCGGCAGACAGAAGGAACAAAAAAGTCCTTCCAGGGATTCGTTCCGTCTTTTTGCGTTCAGGCATCATACACGTAAGCATCCTTCCGATTCATGACATGGAACCCGGCAGCAGGTTCCTGCCGTATATTGTATACTATAT
>DVNP01000300.1 GCA_018714285.1 Candidatus Caccomorpha excrementavium
GCTCATCCGCTCTCTTTCTTTCCATTGCGCAATCTCTTCCCGCGAGGCCCATCCGGCGGCCATCCGGTACAGGCGCCAGGCCCAGTCCGCGGCCTCCGCCATGGTATCGCAGACCGGATACAGGTTTGCGAACCACAGACAGCGCTCCTGCGTATCGTCCCACAGATCCGCTTCCTCCAGATGATTGGATACCAGGAACTGTTTCAGATCCGTAGTCAGGAAGGAGGCCTTCTTCGACAGCTCTCCCTTGGGATTATCGGCAACTCCGTAGATCCGGACAACAAACCTTCCGTTCTTCAGATACAACCCGTGCAGGACGACATTCTCCGGAATCATACAGTTCTCCAAAGTAACTCCTGAGAGAACGCTTCCGTCCTCAACCCGGCAGCGCCCCTTTAAAATACAGTCCTCAAGATAGACTCTCTCTCCCAGTACGGTCTCCGGCTCCACCAGACTGTTATGAACGGCGCAGCCGGGCGCATCGGACAGATTGGTCAGCACCAGCCGCTTCCATCCAAGAAACTCATAATTGTCAATCCCCGCCGTAACCATTTCGGTCAGCTCCCTTGTCGTCCCGAAATGAATGAATTCGGCCGGAGACAGGCACAGAAGCTTCATCGAATAACCATGGAGCCGTTCCCAGATCTCCTTCCGGCACCGAAGCAGCTCCTCGCAGATCCTGCCCTCGGCCGCCTCCTTATAATACTGCTCCAGCGTCGCGTCCTTTGCGAGCGGATACAGAAAATCCCCATAAAAACTAAGCCTTGCCGTTTCATTCACAAAGCGCGCGTATTTTTCTTCATCAATTCGGTTGTCAGTGCTGATTAAGGAGAACAATTCATTTAAAATCGGCGCGCTTAAGATAATTGCGCCGGTATCCAGATCCACACAATTCTGACTGTTGACTGCTCCGGCAGCCCGCAGCTGCTCTTCCGGCTGCTTATGTAAAAATCTCCCCACGTAATCATGACCGTCATTTAAAAATACGCCGTGATCCTTTCCCGTGCTGACCGGCTCCTTGATGGAAATCGCAGCCGCCCCTTCCGTAGAGAAATCAATCTGTAATGGATTAAATAATAGCAGGACATCCCCGGACAGAACCAGCATCCCCTCCGGAATTCTGGCCGGCACGCCCGACATGGCAATGATAAATTCATCGAATAAAGTTGAGGGTCTTCCGGAAGGAAGCTCTCTCGGAACCGGCGAGAACAGCTTGCCGCAGGCCGAATACTGCGGAACCCGCTTGCTGTCTCCTCCGGAATGAATAACCAGAATACGCTTTCCGCCGAATAAATTCCTGCCTGGACCGCGGGATTCTCCGGAGCAGTCCGAATCTCCGGAATCCTCCGGCCGGCTAGATTCTCCCGAAGCCTTGGATTCCTCCTTCTCCTGTCCGCTCAGATACCGCAGCACCTGAAGCGTCGCGCCTCCGCTTCCGACCCGTTTCCCGTCCGGATCCGGAAGAACGGCATAGTGCGTATCCGCCGGCAGAAGCTTTTTCTCCAGCCTCTCCTCAATCTGTGAGCGGTATCCCTTTGCCTGTTCCTCATTCGAAGCCGTCAGGATTACGTAATCCCATTTGATAAAGCTTCTCTTATTCAGACTTCTCTTATAATCCTCCCATGCGTCCAGATAACTCTGGCGCAGGAACAGATTCTTCATCTTCTTGTAGGCAACTGTCATTCCTGTCCCCTCTTCTTCATTCATCGGATCCGGCATCATTTCCGGATCCCTCCTTTTAGGCATGCTTCGCCATCTCCCCCGCATCCCCCGTACTGACTCCTTCCGGGTTTGCGCGAAAGCCGACGCCAATCATAACCGTCACGGTCTGTCACGCGGCAAAGCGACGATAACAAGCCGATCCTTTTGTTCCCTTCCGTCCGGTAATCCGGCCGGTTTCCCTGTCCGACATCCTTTTGCGGATATCCTTTTTTGTATCTTAATTCACGGTATCTTTACCTGCTGTATCCCTTCGGCATTCCCCGCCGCATCCTGCCTGAACTCTCTCCCCTGACATCCCCTCATCCGCCAGCCTTTCTCGCCGTCTCTCCCTGTTACGTCTCTCCCTGCTGCTGGCTTCCCTCTCCCTGCTCCGGCAGCTCTTCCTCATATAAATCATCTGATTCGTCGCCATAATACTTTCCGTAATACTTACTGTAATACCTGCCGTAATATTTGCCGTAATAGCCCTTTGACCCCGCTCCGACCTTATTGAGCACGACGCCGAGGATACGGCAGCCGGTCTTGTCAATCTGGCCCTTAACCTTCTGAGCGAACTTATAACTGATTTCATTTGCCGCAATCACCATAATGATTCCGTCGCATACCTTTGCGGCAATCGCGCTGTCAATGACGGAACCGAGAGGCGGCGTATCAATAATCACATAATCATTCTCGTTCCGGATCTGAATCAGCAGCTCCTGAAAATACTGATTTCCAATCAGCTCCGCCGGATTCGGAGGAACCGGTCCCGAGAATATCATGCTCATATTATCCACATTCGTCTTATATAGAATATCCTCTATTCCGCACTGGCCGCACAGATAGTTCGACAATCCGTTCACGGCCCTGCTGGCCTTGTACCGTCCGGCGATTACGGACTTGCGCAGATCTGCGTCCACGAAGACGACCTTTTTCCCCGCCTCTGCCATGGAACGCGCCAGATTCAGCGATACATTGGATTTGCCCTCATTCGCCATACAGCTTGTAATTACGATCGTCTTGATATCGTCGCCGCAGAATTCTATGTTGGTGCGGAGTATCTTATAGGCTTCGTTCAGCCGAAAGTCCAGTTTTTGTAATTTTTCAAGATTAACATTGTTCATCTCGCTGTTCTCCTATCCCTGCCGCCAGGGTCTTTTCCAGACCGCTCCGGCAGCGCCGCGCCGGTCATCCGTCTATCGGCCGTGACCTCTGTGTATTCTTCTTCTGCCCTTCTTTTTCTTTCCTTCCTCTTCCGCCATCGGAATACTCGCCAGAGTACTCATCCCAAGATAACGCTCCACGTTATCCGGCGTCTTGATGGTATCGTCCAGAAGGAATCTTACTACGATAATACCCGCGGACAGCACAACTCCAATCACGCCGCCCATTAATGTATACCGTCTGACCGAAGGACTGGAAGGCGCGGTCGGCAGGCTGGCTGCCGCCACGACATTAACCGCCTCAATATCCATCACTTCCTTGATATGAACGGCCGCGGCCGCCTGCACGGCATCCGCGATGCTCCTGGCCGTCTCCGGATTCGGGTCGGTAACTGTAATAGAAAGAATACGGGTATCCGTCAGGGGGTTAACAGATATCTTATTTCCCAGCGCGCCGGCTGACATTTCAAGATTCAGCTCTCTGACCACTTCCTCCAGAACGGTTCTCGACTTAATAAGAACCGCGTAGTCATTGATCAGCTGAGAACCCATCTGCAGATCACTGTACGTAACATTATTCTCATTTTGTCTGCTCAGGACATAAATCTGCGTCTCCGACACGTACTGAGGCGTCATAACAAATCTGCTTACGATGAAACCTGCCGCCGCCAGGATAACCGCTGACAGACAGATAATTCCGATTCTGTCAAGCAGGAGGCAGCATATTTCCTTCAAGTCGATTTCCATCTCGTCGTTCTCTCTGTTATTCATTTCAATCTCCCTGACTAAATAATCTTATTCTGAATTAGTTTCTCCGCATTACCGTAAAATATCGTTCTCGCATAATCCTCTCCGAACTTCCGCCCTACATAAG
>DVNP01000301.1 GCA_018714285.1 Candidatus Caccomorpha excrementavium
CTAGTATAGTATTTTTTTAATAACTGGACTTTATATTCCGACCATGATAGAATACATACATCAAATGGTGGAGGTATTCTATCTATGGGAAGAAAATCAATCGTTATCAACCTCAGTGCTGAGGAGCGTGAATATCTTGAAACACAAACACGTGCCCGTACCATACAGGCTCAAACAGTAAACCGTGCCCGTATCCTGCTCTTGAAAGCGGAAGGCTGCCCCATTAATGAAATTGCGGATAAAGTCGGCATCAATCGCAAGAGTGTTATGCTCTGTTTGAACAAATATGCAGAAGGCGGTGTGGAAAACGCCTTATTCGATGCACCGGGTCGTGGCCGTAATGCAGAGATCACCGATGATGAAAAAGCATGGATCATCAATATTGCCTGTCAGAAACCGATTGATTTCGGTTACGCTGCTGAAACATGGACTTACGCAAAACTCACATCTCACATTAACAAAAATGCGGAAGCAGCTGGATTTACAAGACTTTCTACAATCCATAAAAGCACCGTGCACAGCATACTGGACGAAGCTGAAATAAAACCCTTTCGGATCAAGTATTACTGTGAAAACCGTGACCCGGATTTTGAAAGTAAGATGCATAATGTATTGTTAGTATATAAACAGCTTTCCATGCAGTTTGATAAAAATGGCCAGTTCATTCCCTGGGAGGAAGAGAAACAGGCGATCCATGTGCTTTCTTATGATGAAAAGCCTGGGATACAAGCGACTGCCACAACGTCTCCAGATCTTCTTCCGGATGAGAATCACAGTACAATCAGCAGGGATTATGAATATAAACGCCTTGGGACAGTGTCCCTGTTGGCAGGGATCGATCTGCAGACCGGAGAAGCCATCCCGCTAATCAGCGAAACTCATAACAGTAAAGACTATATTGAATTTTTGAAGGTGCTTGACAGCAAATATCCCAAAGGGGACAAAATACGACTTGTACTTGATAACCTGAAAGTACACACATCTGAGGTTACAAGAAAATATCTTTCCACAGTACCCGGAAGGTTTGAATTTGTATTCACACCTAAACATGGCTCATGGCTGAATATGATTGAAGGTTTTTTCAGCAAAATGACAAAGCAGATGCTTCGTGGAATACGAGTTAAAACGAAAGAAGAATTAAAAGAACGCATCTACAAGTATTTTGATGAGATCAACGAGGAACCGGTAATATTTCACTGGAAATATAATCTTGATGACATAGATGTATCTGAAGAGGTTATTGTTGATACATTGTCGGCCAAAAAGTCCAGTTAATTATCGAACGATGTACTAGGCCATGCTTTAGGCTGGCATGGCCATTCTAATGTATCATCAGACATCATGTCAGAATATGGCTCAAGTAATATACTGCTCACTGATCGTGACAAAAATCATTTATCTCAGGTTTATAGTGAAGGAGGGAATACACAATGAAGAAATCTCGCCACGTTTTATTTTTGATTTGTATCATTATTTTTCTTATATCCACTGCCGCCTGCTCGTCCGATCCTGTGGACAACAGCACGATGAATCCATCCGATACGGCAAGTACGACGGAGACGGAGGAATCTCCCACAGAAGATGCAGAAAGTCACGAAGATAGCCAGAATCAGTCAGAGACTTTCATGCAGCTGGAATATGTGACCTTTGAAGAAGCTGTGCAGCTTAGTAATGCCGCAATTCTTGGCGAATATGTGGAGATGGTCGAATACGAATCCTATGTAGAATATAAGTTCAGAGTTCTGGAATGTCTGTACGGCGACGTAACCGAGGAGGAGATTTATCTCTATTCGGAGCTTGGCACGGGAACGGTCTCGGGGATCCAGTACAGCTATGAGCTTGGAGCAGACGTATACACGGAGGGTTTTGACTACATTCTAATTATGGAAAAATTAGAGTCGATTATGTATGATCACGACAGATATCTGTTGCTGACGGATCTATACCTTTGTGAGGACGAACAGGAGTATCTGATGTATTCTCAGCCGATTGCCATTCCGGATGAAACCTCGGCAAAGGATTATATCCTTTCTATTCGCGCTGCCGCGCAGGGAATAGAATCGGAACCAGCGTCTGAGGATGGCACAACTACGGCCGCTTATGAAAACGAACTGGATGAGATGGCAGGAGAGTCGCAGTACATCGGCATTGTGGAGATTATAGCTCTGGAGAATGAGAGTACAAAGAATAACGGAAACGCGTACCGCTGCCTTGTAGAATCTCTGATCAAGGGCGGCAGCCTGAATACCTATGATGACGGAACGATACTGATCTCCATCCTTAAGGACACGGTTGAGGTCGGAGGCCGTTATATCATTGGATTCTCCCCGGTGAGCGGAGAAGATACCCTGGTCTGCATTCAGGAGACGAAAACAAGCGTATATGATGTGAGCGACGAGTTAATTTCTGACATTACACAGCTTCTGACGGAATAGATTCTCCTTATAACAGGCAACGCCAAAAATAGATTTGTGAAAAATTTATTTTACACTTGTCCGCTGCGATCCGTTATGCTAGGATAGATATGTTAATTGAAAATAAAGAGCAAAGGAGACCTTACATGGGTGGTATATTTGGCGTTGCCTCAAAATCAAATTGCGTTCTTGACCTGTTCTTCGGCGTAGACTATCATTCCCATCTGGGAACCCGCCGGGGAGGTATGGCTGTCTATGGCAGGCATGGATTCAACCGGGCCATACACAATATAGAGAATTCTCCCTTCCGAACCAAGTTTGAAAGGGATGTCGATGAACTGGAAGGGCATCTTGGAATCGGATGTATCTCCGATTTTGAACCGCAGCCTTTGCTTGTACAGTCTCATCTGGGAAGCTTTGCAATTACGACAGTCGGAAAGATTAATAATATAGACGAGCTTGTTCAGACGGCTTATGATAACGGCTGTACCCATTTTCTTGAAATGAGCGGAGGAAGTATTAATCCTACAGAACTGACTGCCTCTCTGATTAACCAGAAGGACAGTATTCTGGAGGGAATTCAGTATATTCAGGAACTGATTGACGGTTCCATGACGCTTCTGATTATGACGCCAGAAGGGATCTACGCGGCAAGGGATCGGATGGGACGGACCCCTCTTGTCATCGGGAAGAAAGAGGACGGCTTCTGTGCCTCCTTCGAAAGCTTTGCTTATATTAATCTGGGATATACGGATTATAAGGAGCTCGGACCGGGAGAGATTGTGTTCTTTACCCCGGACGGACTGGAGGTCCTCGCGCCCGCAGGGAAAGAGATGAAAATCTGCTCCTTCCTCTGGATCTATTACGGCTACCCGACCTCAAGCTATGAGGGTGTTAATGTGGAACAGATGCGTTATCAGTGCGGCAAGATGCTCGCAAGGCGGGATCATGTAACCCCTGATATTGTCGCCGGCGTTCCGGATTCCGGAACCGCGCACGCGATCGGCTACGCGAACGAATCCGGTATTCCGTTCGCCAGACCCTTCATTAAGTATACGCCGACCTGGCCGCGTTCCTTCATGCCGACCAATCAGTCCCAGCGTAATCTGATCGCGCGAATGAAGCTCATTCCGGTCGAATCCCTAATCCACGGCAAGCGGCTTCTGCTGATTGACGATTCCATCGTCAGAGGAACCCAGCTGCGTGAAACCACGGAATTCCTGTATCAGAGCGGCGCGAAGGAGGTTCATATCCGTCCTGCCTGTCCGCCTCTGTTCTTCGGCTGCAAATATCTGAACTTCTCACGTTCCAACTCCGAGCTGGATCTGATTACCAGGCGGATTATCAAGAGAAGAGAGGGAGATCAGGCCGACGAACGGCTGACTGCCTATATCGATCCGGACAGCACGGAATATGACGCGCTGCTGGATGACATCTGCAAGGAATTAAAGTTCACTTCCCTGCGGTACCATCGTCTGGACGACATGATTGCTTCCATCGGAATCTCCCCCTGCAGGCTCTGCACATACTGCTGGGACGGGAAGGAATAACCTCCTTCCCGCCCCTGCCCTTCCGGTTCAGTTACGCCTCGTCATATCCGTTCGGATTATTCTTCTGCCATCTCCACGAATCCTCGCACATCTCCTCGAGGTCTCTTGTGGCCTCCCAGCCAAGCTCCTCCTTCGCCCTGGTCGGATCCGCGTAGCAGACCGCAATATCACCGGGGCGGCGGGGCTTGATTTCATAAGGGATCGGCACCCCTGACGCCTTCTCGAAGTTCTTCACCATATCAAGAACGCTGTACCCCCTGCCCGTGCCAAGGTTGTACGTCAGGACGCCTCCTTCCAGGCCTGCCAGCTTCTCAAGCGCTTTCACATGGCCGATCGCCAGATCCACAACATGAATATAATCCCTTACTCCCGTTCCGTCCGGCGTATCATAATCATTGCCGAACACTCCGAGACACGGAAGCTTACCAACCGCTACCTGAGTAATATACGGCATCAGGTTGTTCGGAATTCCTTTCGGATTCTCCCCGATCCTTCCGCTCTTATGCGCTCCAATCGGATTAAAATATCTTAACAGAATAATCTTCCATTCCGAATCCGAGACATACAGATCTCTTAAGATCTCCTCAATCATCAGCTTGGTCCGTCCGTACGGATTGGTCACGGACAGCGGAAAATCCTCCTTAATCGGAACGGTCTTGGGGCTTCCGTATACGGTAGCGGAAGAGCTGAAGACAAGGCTCTTCACGCCGTGCTTCCTCATGACGTCACACAGAATCAGGGTTCCCGTCACATTATTATAATAATACTCAAGCGGCTTGTGAACCGATTCCCCGACTGCCTTTAAGCCCGCAAAATGAATCACGCAATCAATGGATTCCTTCTCAAAGATATTCTCAACCGCGTCCCGATCCAGCAGATCCTTCTCATAGAATGTAACAGACTTCCCCGTAATCTCCTCTACCCTCGCAAGCGCTTCTCTGCTCGAATTGCAGAGATTATCAACTACAACTACCTCATATCCCGCGTTCAGAAGCTCCACACAGGTATGGCTTCCAATGTATCCGGCGCCGCCGGTCACTAATACTGACATAGCAATCCCCTTTCTGTTTGGCTTATTTTTATTGTACACGGTTTCGCGGCGATGTACAAGAAAAATTATATTGATGTATGATTGACTAAAAAAAGCCGGATGCGCCATCCCACGGCACATCCGGCTCTTCTTGCCATTATTCTTCCTCAGAGGAATCCGGCGCGACTCTTACCGTCGCCGTCAGCTTCCCGTCCTGTACATCAATTACAATCGTGTCCTCCGTATGCACCTGATCGCTCAGAATCATCCTCGCGCTCAGCGTCTCCACGTTCTTCTGCAGATACCTCTTCAGCGGCCTTGCCCCATATGCCGGATCATAGGCCTGCTTTGCGATATATTCTCTCGCCGCCTGCGTCAGCTCAATCGTAATCTCCTTATCGGCCAGTCTCCCGTTCAGCTCTTCAATCAGCAGATCCATGATACCGCCGATATTCTCCATCGTCAGAGGCTTGAACATAATGATTTCGTCAAGACGGTTCAGGAATTCCGGACGGAAATGATTCCTAAGATCCGTCATCACCATCTCTTCACAGCTCCTGCTGATCTCGCCGTCCTCCTCAATTCCCTC
>DVNP01000302.1 GCA_018714285.1 Candidatus Caccomorpha excrementavium
AATTCTGTCATTAAGGCATATGTTGCCAGAAAAGATAAAAACCTGAATCGGCTTATGGAATACGCAAAGCTGTTTCGGGTTGAAAATGTGATTCGAAGGTATATGGGGGTCTTGTTATAAAATGCAACTTACACCAGAACAAGTTAAAGGAAAAATCAAAAATATCGCAAAAGAAGGCAGATGCCAGGATCCTGATGCGGCTCCATATGATGGAGCGGTTTCTTTAACGTGTTTCCCTTTCCAGATACAAGGATAATTTTATCATGAAAGGCGGTATGCTGGTAACAGCGATGGTTGGAGTATCTCTCCGCTCTACAATGGACATTGATACGAGTATCAAAAACCAGAATCTTTCTGCAGAAGATGCCAGGAAGATTATTGAGGAAATAAAGGATATCGACCTTGGAGATGGCGTGACATTCGAAGTTAAAGGCGTTTCTAACATTATGGACGAGATGGAGTATCCGGGAGTACGGTTTGCCATGAACGCTGTAATGGGGAAATTGATTACTCCAATGAAAATCGATATTTCAACCGGTGATGTTATTACTCCACGTGCGATTGAGTTCCACTATAAGTTGCTGCTGGAGGATCGCTTTATCAGTCTCTGGTCGTATAATCTTGAGACAATCCTGGCAGAAAAAATTCAAACTGTTTTTGCCAGGGGGCTTCTGAATACGCGAATGAGGGATTTTTATGATATCAAGATTCTTCTCTCGATCTATGAAAAGGAGATTGATGATCATGTTTTGAAAGATGCGTTTGATGCAACCTGTAAAAAGAGAAACACAGAAAATTTGAGAATGGATGCCACCAAAATTATAACTGACATAGAAACAGATAGGCAGCTACATATCTTATGGGAATCATACCAGAAAAAATACCCATATGCATCGGATATCAGTTATGAGAATATTATGGAAGACATAAAACTTTTGTGGGAAAGAATTCGATAATTGATAATGCCCCGTTGGAGTGATCTGACGGGGTATTTTTATACCCATTTTTATTGGAAAACGATTCAATATTATTCTCAGTGTGGTGGTCTGCGCAAAGTAGATACAGAAAATGGCGAGGAAAACTCCCCGCCGCTCGGTGGACCAGGGTCTTTCGACCAGCCCGTATGCTCATGTCTCCCTATGGGACACATCACTTACATGAGAGGTGCAGGGAGTCCTGTTGCTTTTATTATATGCAATCAGCTTAAAAAAGCAATAGGAATCAGAAATTTATCACGAGAAACGCACGAATGTGTATCCCAACCAAAGCATTAAGCAATATACAAAAAAATTACAAGTTCATAATTTCTTCCAGATATCTTTCCGGGTTTGTGCCGATTGCATAACGCTTCTTTTTCAGGCTTAAGCCCTTCTTCCCTGCCTCTACCAGTTTTAACATGTTCAATGCCAGCTTCCTTATGATGTTCAGGTTATAGGCAGCCTGCTTTTCTAATGTATGGTTCCCGTCTTCACGGAAGGTCACGTCTAAATGCCAGTGGTAACTTTCTACCATCCAGTGCCCCCTCACTGCCCTCGCTATTTCGTCTATCCCCTCTGCCAGGCTGCTTATAAAATATCTCTCTTCTACGCGCTCTTCCCCTTTTCCTCCTATTATTGTGTTGCGCGTCAATATAATGCTCCTTAGCCCTGGCCACTCTTTCCTCTGGCTCAACCATGAAATCTCTTCTGTCTGCCAGTATTCCCTCTTCTCTACCTTCCCCCTGGCCTTTTCTATTGTCTTTTTATATGCGCATTTATCCTTTGCCTCTTCGTCCGAAAAATATAATTCCACATCTTCCAGCAAAGTCCCCTGGTTCCCCTTCAATGCCAGTACATAATCCGCACGTTTCTGGCGGATTTTCTTCCCGATCGCGGTCTGCGTCCCCATCGCATCCGTTGTTATGATCGTCCCCTTTATATTTAACCGATCAAGCAATTCCGGGATCGCTGTGATTTCATTTGTCTTTTCGTCCACACGCTTTTGCCCCAGGCAGAAGCCCCTTTCGTCCACTGCACTCACGATATGGTTTGCTTTCTGGTTTTTGTTCCCGTTCCCCCTCTGGGCCTTCCCGTTTATCGCAAGCAGGCGCTTTACTTTCCTTCCTTCGTCGCTGTTTAACATTTCATTCCATTTTTTCTGGAAACTTTCCAGGAATTCCGACGGCACCATCGCAAATACCCTCTGGATGGTGTCATGGGAAGGGATCCCATTAGGCAATTCGAGGTAATTGCGCAGGAAATCTTCATGTTCCTTCCCGAACACTTCAATTTCCACCCAGTCGTCTGCATTTGCAAGGCTGGCAAAGAAAACAAGCATGATGATATCCATCATCTTATGGAGGACCTTCTTTTCCTGTCTGGTATCCGTTACTGTGCTTACAAAATCTAAAAGTGCTTTCATAGGACAATCCCTTCCTTTTTTTTCTTTCATTATACTACAAAAAGGCGGGATGTTCATAATTTATTCATTCATGCGTTTGTCGTGATCCACCGGCAGTTATCGGGAATTCAGAACCTGATCCAGGATCTGCGCGAAATACGGCATAGCATTCATCGCCTCCTCCAGTGTATTTTCGTTCGTTCCCAGCTCCACAAGGAGGGACTTTGGACTCAAATGCATATTATAACGATAGTTTTTCAGATATATTTTAAACATCAGCCCCGGATACAGTACCTGCCCGATCAGATTCATGCGCAGAGAAAAGGCCAGATTTTCCTGCTTGTACGGATTCTCCAAATCAGCCAGCGGCCCGTTCGCGTTCCTGCACATTCCGTTAAACAGCATGATCCTGGCAACCTGCTTTCCGTCGATTTCCGTCACTCTCTTCGCCCCTCCGTCCCGGTGAAGATCAATCACGACTTCAATGGAAGGGTTCTCCTCCAATATTTTCGTTATGTAAGGCAGAGCCGTTGTATATGCATAATTGCGGTTGTCCCTTCCGTTCTTTCTGTCATATACGTTCTGATCATGATAGACCTCATATCCATATTGCGTTGTCAGAATCTCCGTCAGATAATCCCCGACTCCCATGACCGTATCCTCATAATTACCTTCCCTGCTGTCGATATATCCCTCTGACGCATGTGTATGATAGATAAGGATCTGCGGGGATCCGCTCTGTTTCTCTATGGTCAGATCCATGGACAGCAGAGTGTCCAGATCGAATTCCTTCGCTGAAGCGCTTGTAGAAGAATCAACAATATAAAAGTTATTGAGCAGATATGTAAGGTCCCTCATCTGTTCAAGCGGAAACAACGCCTCGAATCTTACATTCCAGTCCGGATATATGGTCTGGGATACCACAGGTTCCACTTCTCCTTCCGCATATTCCACGGGAAGACTCTCATCTGTTTCCCTGTTATTTCCCGAACCCGGCAGCTCGGGGATCAGTCCCGAATCCCCGAGAAGAAAGAAGGACTCGGCATCCTCCCCGGTGATCCTGGTGCCTGTATCATCCGCATCCTCCGCAAGCTGTACATTATCCGTAATCAGTACATCTTCTGTAAGCTGTACATCCTCTGCAGGAAGCGCATCCGTCTCAATCTCCGCTCCCGATGCATAACGGTTTACCGAAAACTCCAGCATAATACGTTCCGGAAGGGATGCTCCTATCTGTCCGCTGCGCAGTCCGTCCAGATATGCGGTCACATGATTCAGGCTTTTTGCCGCCCCGATTACCAGAGCCTTCCCGATTTCGGACATCAATCCCATGGCGCCGCCCGCAAATCCCGCCGGAGTAAACACCGTAACTGCGCGGAAAGCCAGAAGCAGCGCGCAGACAAGAAGAACTCCCCATATAATCTTCAATCCTTTCACAGTTTCGCCTCCACTATCCCGCAAAGCAGTCGTTGAGCGCCTCTGATATTGTATAGCTGATCTGTTTCATTGCCTCATCAATATTCCCCGGGGTCACGAACAGATTCGCAATGCTTTCTTCCTGGTTCTTCCTGTATACCTCCGCAAGAAAGCGCTGCGTTTCCTCCGCGGAGAATCCCTGCATCTTTAGAAATCGCTCAAGGGAATCTCCTACAATAGTTGCGGCATCCACAACGGTCGGAACCCCAATCGCAATCACCTGCGTACCAAGGCTTTCTTTATTTAATGCCTGCCGGTTATTCCCAATGCCGGAACCCGGACAGATGCCGGTATCCGTAATCTGGATGGTTGTATTCAGCCGTTCCACGCTCCTGGCGGCAAGCGCGTCAATTACAATAACAAGTTCCGGCTTTGTCTGACTGATGATTCCCTTCAGAATCTCTCCGCTCTCCATACCGGTCTGCCCCATTACTCCGATCGCAGCTGCGCTGACATCCGCCAGTCTATGCTTCCTGCGGAATTCCGGTCCGAATTCCCGGATCAGATGTCTGGTTACGAACAGATTATCAACTACAAGAGGGCCGAGCGCATCTGGAGTTGCCGCCCTGTTCCCAAGCCCGGCAACCAGCACCTGCTTCTCCCTCAGATTCCCGCACAGCTTCTTTAGCTGTTTTGCCAGCTCCACTGAAATACTTTCCTGGAACGACTCGTCGGATTCCTTCAGTCCCGGCGCTTCAATGGTGATATACGTTCCAATCGGCTTGCCCATGGCTCTGGCTCCCGATTCATCCTGAATGATAACCCTGGATATCTCTACTCCCTTCCCTTTTCCCTTATCCCTCTCCAGTACCACGCCGCGGATTTCGACATCATCCTCTCCGAATGTTTCCCGAACCTCCAGCGCCAGATCCGTTCTTGCGCTTTGAACCTGTTCCCGCATCCTTATCCTGCCTTTCTCCTGCTTATTAATCCTATGCCCGCAGGTCTTGATTTATATATTATTTATTTCAAAAAAAAATGAAAATATGTATTGACAGAATTCGGAATTCAGGCTATGATATACGAGTATGTTTCCATTAAAACGTCCGTGTCCGGATTTAATGGAGCACTCATGCGAATTTATTGGTCGGGAGGTGAATGAATTGGCTAATATCAAGTCTGCGAAGAAGAGAATTAAGGTAATCGAGACCAAGACTTTAAGAAATAAAATGATCAAGTCCAGAGTTAAGACGTTGGTAAAGAAGGTTGATGCTGCCGTGGCTGCCGGCAACAAGGATCAGGCTTTATCCTCTCTGCACGAAGCCGTTGTCGCGATCGACAAGGCTGCTGCCAAGGGTGTATATCATAAGAATACGGCTTCCAGGAAGGTTTCCCGTATTGCCAGGGCAGTCAACACAATGGCTTAATTTTATATTATAGACATATCAGCCCCGCGGAATTTGGTGTGGTTCCGCGGGGCTTTTGTTATGCTTTGCTTTTCATTTTCCCGGCTTACACCGACTATGGCAGAACATAGCCGTATGCTTCCAGAACGGACTCGGGAATCTCCGACCGGACGGTCTTTTGAGGATCTACTACCTGGCAGATTGCCAGATCCGATACCAAAGACATCAGCATGCCGGTATGAACATCATCCTGTCCGGATACGGACTGAATAAAATCATACATCCGGTTTGACGCAAGGTGCGCCGCCTCATCCAATGTCACGGCGGATTGAATTGTCATTACCCTTCCGCGGCACCGCAGAAAAGGAGTCGGAATCCGGCTGTCCTGAATTACTGTCACCCGTACCGTAACCTCCGCGGCTGTCTCGAGACCGCAGATCAGAACCTCTCCATCGCCCATCCGCGCATGAATATCGCCGAGCGCCAGCAGCGCTCCGTCCGTATTGACAGGGAGATACAGCACGGATCCCTCCGTGATTTTATTGCAGTCCATATTGCCGCCGTGCTCTCCCGGAGTATGCGTATAGACCCCTTCTCCCGCCGGAGCTGTGCCGATTACGCCGATCATGGGATCCGGCGTCAGGGTCAGTCTGTCGTCAAATACGATCCGGTTCTCCTTCAGGGAAAAGATTCTGGCAGTCCGTTTCTCATACCGCTCCCGGAATTCTCCTCCCGATACTGACGTCCGCATGGCTCCCCATGAACGGAGCGCAATCTTAAGGATCTCTACCTTGAGAATATCGCCCTTTCTGGCTTCCCGGACATAGAGCGGACCGGTTGCCGGATTCTCAAGCGCGTCCCCGCGATCTCCAAGTGGTCTCTCCTCTGAAGTCAGGCTGTTGTCATAACAGTCTCTTGTCTCAAATACTACGATATCCCCGCTGTGACAGAATGCTTTCGGCTCATTCTTCTTATCCAGGATATCTACTACATATTCGTCAGATATTCGTATCATTTCAATATTCCTTCCAGATAAGCTGTCATTATCTCCGGCGTCCCGCGCCTCCTCCACGGCTTCCGCCGCCGCCGAAACCGCCGCCGCGTCCCGAAGAGCTTCTTCCGCCGCCGAAGCTTCTTCCGGCTCCGGAACTCCTGCCGGCCCCTGAGCTTCTGCCGGGTGAGGCAAAGCCTCTGCCTCCTGCCGGACCGGACGGCCTTCCGGGTCCTCTTCCTGCCGGCGGTCTGGGCGCTCTCGGCGGTCTGGGAGGCCTCGGAGCTCTTGGTCTCGGCGGTCCGAAAAATCTCCTCCTCGGCGGAGGCGGCATTCCCGGTCCGTAATATCCGGAATGATATCCGCCGCGTCTTCTGCCGAAGAGAGAGGCAAAGATAACAACCAGGATAATAATTACAAAAATCCAAAATATTACCATAACGAGATTTCTCATCCCCCTTCTAAAGGAAGAACCTTCCCGTACAGGCTCTTCCGGTACATTGCCCTCGGGCTGTATCACTCTCTCCTGTCCGGAATCTTCCGGTTTGATTCCGTACTGCTGATACAGTTCCTCAATCTTTTCACAAAATGCGGTATAGACTTTCTTTGCTCCCGCATCGTAATCTGCCGCGGCGAAATCAGGCTCAAGCTCCGTATCAAGAATTTCCTGAATATCCGATGCCCTGAGATATTCGGACAGACCGACACTCGCGATTGCGTAATAATCCTCTGCTCCAATCGCCATAACCAGCACCAGTCCGTCCTCAATGCCCCAGTCGTCAAATACCTGATCAACATATTCGTCAATCGCATAGGTTCCCGTATAATCCACGGTAATTAAAACCACCGCCGTTCCGGTGGAATAATCGGTCTCCTCTCCGAGCCGGTTCATCTCATTCATGGTATCCTGAGTAAGTACCCCTGCGTCATCTACGACAAACCCGTCTGCCGGCTTCGCAACAATTCCCGCAGCTGCGCGGGAAGAGGCGCTGTATCCGATTATACCGAGCAGCAGGCATATACACAGAGCGATCAGGCCATATCGTAATTGCGGCTTACCTTTTGTCACGTTATTCCCCCCTTTCTTATGTGTACCGGATTCCTTACGCCTTCCGGACTGTCACTGAGTGCTGAATACAGGCAGCGGCCCGTTTCCGGTCACTTCCGCGATGATTCCGGTCGGAAAGGCTTCCAGAACTTCATTGTATTCCTTCGCTAAATCATTATAATAGTCATCCAGCCGCAGATTGCTCATCACAGAACAAAAATCCACATATTGCCGATCCGCGCGCCGGAAGGCCTCCTCTTCCATCCCCGCCTGAGACAGCGCCTGATACAGCTCATCTATCGCAGCCTGCAGCACTTCGTTGGTTTCATAGTATTCCTCCGGCGTCTCCGATGCCGTAAACGAATCAAACGCTTCCGCAGCCGACTGATATACCTCTTCTTCCGGTATGGTCTGCTGCGCAATTTGCAGCAGATTCGCGGCA
>DVNP01000303.1 GCA_018714285.1 Candidatus Caccomorpha excrementavium
TCGGCTTTCATCGTTCGCGCGTCATTCCGTCCTCCGGAAGTCCCCTTCCATTCTTCGGAACGACTGTTATGAAATTTAAAACTGTTTGTTTGAAATTTCAGGGTTGTTTCACTGTTTAATTGTCAAGGTTCCTATGCCTTTTCTCGCAAAAGACTATTGATTGTTGCTGACTTCTACCGAAACAGCTTAGTCAGTATAACACAGCGTTTTTTATTTGTCAAGCGCTTTTTTAAATTTTTTGCCGGTCTTTTATTCCGACAGCGGGCATCTCTGCCTGCCGCAGAAATTATTTAAATTGTCAAACAAATGTGTACAACTTAAATATGGCAAATAATTTAGCAGTCAGGTTGCCCGGACTGCCTTCATTCGACTTCTTTCCATTGTATTACAGCTAACACAAATTAAAAAATCGACGGAGAAAGAGGGATTTGAACCCTCGCGCCGCTATTAACGACCTACTCCCTTTCCAGGGGAGCCCCTTCAGCCGCTTGGGTATTTCTCCAAATGCCTTACCAGTATAATGCTTATGCAATTCTTCTGCACCGAACGATACAGAGAGCGGAGAATGTGGGATTCGAACCCACGGTCCCTTTCGGAATCACCGGTTTTCAAGACCGGCCCCTTAAACCACTCGGGCAACTCTCCGAACGATGCTTGTATATCTTACCATACGTTTCTTCCTGTGTCAAGCTTATTTTTTATTTTTTTCTCTGTTCATTCCCGGATTGAATCTTCCACATTCCCTCCGCAATCAGAAGATCCTCCGGCGTTGTAATCTTAAGATTTCCGTAGCTTCCAAAAACCATATGAATCGGATGATTCCCCATGCTTTCCAAGACCATTGCGTCATCCGTCACCGAAATATTCTCCTGTTCGAACAGCCTGTCATAAGCCTCTCTGATCAGAGAATACCGGAAGGCCTGCGGCGTCTGTACCTGCCATACGCTGCTTCTGTCCGGAGTCTCCAGCACAATATGATCCTTTCCTACAATCTTAATTGTATCCTTCACCGGCATTCCCATAACACATGCCCCGTATTCCCTGGTCTGTCTGATCATTTCATCAATCATCAGCGGGGTGAGGAAAGGCCTTGCGCCGTCATGAATCAGGACATACTCTGCTCCCTCTGCTTTTTTCAGCCCGGAATAAACGGAATGATACCGCTCGCGCCCGCCTGCCGTTATCTGCACCGGTTTCCTGATTCCGTATGCCTCCACGATTTCACGCCTGCAATATTCTTCCTCTCCAGCCCCCGTTACAACAATCAGTTCATCCGTCCCGCTGTCGTCAAACGCTTTCAGAGAATAATACAGCAGCGGTCTTCCCGCAAGCATCAGATACTGCTTCGGAGTGTCCGACTTCATTCTTGAGCCCCGTCCGCCGGCCAGAATAATCGCCGCCGTTTCTTTCCTTGCCGCTCCCGTCATTGCCGCTGCCCTATCATCAGATTCGGAACCGCATTCAGATCCAGTCCGTGTCTGACTCCTTTCTTATATTCATAGTATGCGGCCGCTCCTATCATGGCAGCGTTATCCGTACAGTAAACCGGCGACGGATACATCAGCTCCAGCCCTGCCTTACCGCACGCCTGCTTCATCGCCGAGCGGAGCGCGCTGTTGGATGCAACGCCTCCCGCCATGGCAACCCGCTTCATGCCGTACTTCTCTGCCGCGTCAACGGTCCTTGAAACCAGTACCTCTACCACCGCCTCCTGGAAGGAAGCCGCGACATCGGCCCGATTAATCTCCTCCTGCTTCATGGCGCAGGAATTCAGATAATTCAGAACCGCGCTCTTAACGCCGCTGAAGCTGAAATCGAACGCAGCGCCATCAATATGCGCCCGGGGGAACGAGATCGCCCGGGGATTGCCTTCCTTCGCAAGTCTGTCGATTTTAGGGCCGCCCGGATATCCCAGTCCGATTGCCCTTGCAACCTTATCGAACGATTCCCCCGCCGCGTCATCATGAGTCCGTCCGATAATTTCATATTCTCCGTAATCCTTCACCAGAACAAGATGCGTATGGCCGCCCGATACGATCAGACACAGAAACGGCGGCTCCCAGTCCTTATTCTCAATATAATTGGCAGATACATGCCCTTCGATATGATGAACGCCAACAAGCGGAAGCTTTGCGGCATACGCAATCGCCTTGGCTTCGGCAACTCCGACCAGCAATGCCCCCACAAGCCCCGGGCCGTAAGTGACCGCAACCGCGTCCATATCGGAAAGCTTCCTTCCGGCTTCCGAAAGCGCTTCTTTAATCACCTGATTGATTCTTTCCATATGCTTGCGTGACGCAATCTCCGGAACCACTCCCCCGTATTTGGTGTGCAGAGCAATCTGTGAGGATATGATATTGGACAATACCTCCCTGCCGTTCTTTACTACCGCGGCCGCCGTTTCATCACATGACGACTCAATCGCCAGAATATAGATCTCCTTTTCTTCCATTCCTATCTCCCGCTATTCATTTTTATCGAATTCCAGGGTAACGCTCTTACCGTCCTTCCCCGGCTTTGCATTGGCAAATACCTGTCTTACGCTGCCCATATATTCCTCCGGCCTGGTCAGCGACGGGCTGTAATGAGTAAGCCACAACTCCTTCACATCTGACTCTTTTGCAAGTCTGGCAGCCTCATGGAATGTCATATGCTTGTGTTCCACCGCTTTGTTGTCTTTTTCCCTCTCTCCGTACATACCCTCGCAGATGAACAGATCCGAACCCGCGGCATGTTCTGAAATAGAAGATGTCGGCCTCGTATCTGTACAATAGGTCAGCTTGATTCCCCTTCGCTCAGGACCCAGAACCATATCCGGCGTAAATTCTTTTCCATCCTTCAGAATGCTCTCACCCTTCTGAAGCCGGTTCCAGAGTTCCTTCGGCACATGATTCTGAGCGGCCTTCTCCGGATAGAAGCGCCCTCCTCTTCTGATTCGCAGGGAATACCCGTAACAAGGTACATTAT
>DVNP01000304.1 GCA_018714285.1 Candidatus Caccomorpha excrementavium
TGTTGTCGGTCATGTAAAATCCTTATTGTTATATTTCTTCCATTATTTTGAAATTTTCGGACATTATGCATAAAATGTTTCGTTCTGTACTTGACATAATAGTAAAAACAGGATAAAATTTATTTGTTGTATGATTGGTACAATGAAAAATCAATAAGGAGGTGCTCCTGTGCAGGTACCGTTAATTATAGCGATCATAATTGCTGTAGTTATCGCGGCGATCGTTGCTCTTATCACCTGGAAGCTCGCAACCGACTATCGTATCAAGGTCGTAGAGGCCAAGATCGGCAGCGCGGAGGATAAAGCGCGAGAGATCATAGATGAGGCTTTAAAACAGGCTGAGACTAAGAAAAGGGAAGCGCTTCTCGAAGCGAAGGAAGAGTCGTTAAAGACGAAGAACGAGCTCGAGAAGGAGACGAAAGAGCGCAGAGCCGAGGTACAGCGTTATGAAAAGAGAGTTCTGGCAAAAGAAGAGACTCTTGACCGCAAGATGGAAGCACTGGAGAAGAAGGACGCCAAGATGACTGCAAAGGAAAATGAGCTGGATAAGCTCAGGGCCGAGGTGGAGGATTTCCATCAGAGGCAGCTGCAGGAGCTTGAGAAGATTTCCGGATTAACCTCCGAACAAGCAAAGGAATATCTTATTAAGACTGTTGAAGATGAAGTAAAGCATGAAACCGCAATGCTCGTCAAAGAGCTTGAGAGCAGAGCAAAAGAAGAAGCCGATAAGAAGGCAAGGGATTATGTGGTAACGGCAATTCAGAAGTGCGCCGCCGATCACGTTGCGGAGACAACGATTTCCGTTGTGCAGCTTCCGAATGATGAGATGAAGGGACGCATCATCGGACGGGAGGGACGGAATATCCGTACACTTGAGACCCTGACCGGAGTGGATCTGATCATTGACGATACTCCGGAAGCGGTGATTCTCTCCGGATTCGATCCGATTCGCCGCGAGGTTGCGAGAATCGCGCTCGAGAAGCTGATTGTGGACGGACGGATTCATCCGGCCAGAATCGAAGAGATGGTTGAGAAGGCACAGAAGGAAGTTGAAGTCATGATCCGGGAGGAAGGCGAAGCGGCAACACTTGAGGTAGGCGTACATGGAATTCATCCTGAGCTTGTGAAGCTCCTTGGCAAGATGAAGTACAGAACGAGCTACGGGCAGAACGCCCTGAAACATTCGATTGAGGTTGCTATTCTTTCCGGCTTACTGGCGGGAGAGATTGGCGTGGATGTAAGAGCGGCAAAGCGTGCCGGACTTTTACATGATATCGGCAAGTCGGTCGATCATGAGATGGAAGGAACTCATGTCCAGATCGGTGTGGATTTGTGCAGAAAGTACAAGGAATCCGCTCTGATTATCAATGCGGTGGAGGCGCATCATGGTGATGTCGAGCCTCAGTCGCTGATTGCCTGCATCGTTCAGGCGGCGGATACAATCTCCGCGGCAAGGCCGGGCGCAAGAAGAGAGACGCTTGAAACATACACGAACAGATTAAAACAGTTAGAAGATATTGCCAACAGCTTCAAAGGAGTGGATAAGTCATTTGCGATTCAGGCGGGCAGGGAGGTTCGGGTCATGGTTGTTCCGGAACAGATCAGCGATGATGATATGATTCTGCTTGCGCGTGACTTATCGAGGAAAATTGAGTCCGAATTAGAATATCCAGGACAGATTAAGGTTAATGTAATCCGCGAGTCGAGAGTGACCGACTACGCAAAATAACAAGGCAGGAAATAAAGCTCTATATGATTTTCGGTCATGAATAAAACCGATATTCTCAAAACAAAAGGGGTTGAGAATATCGGTTTTTTGCATAAATCGAATTTCGCAAAAATATATTCGGTAGTAATTGAAAAACAGAGAGAAAAGTGTTAAGATAGAAAAAATGTAATAACGAAATAAGGGGAGGCGGAGATTGCCGAATGAGAACAATTATTGTGGATGATGAACCGTTTATCGTGAATGCATTCCGGACAGAGCTGGAGACGATTCCGGGCATTGAGCTTGCGGGCTGGTTTACGGATCCGTCGGAGGCGCTTGCATACGCGGACAGTCACAGAGTAGATTTCGCCGTTCTGGATATTGTGATGCCGGGAATGGACGGAATCGAGCTGGGCAGACGGCTGAGGGAGAGATACCCTAACATGATTCTGACCTATGTGACGGGGTACGGTCAGTATGCGCTGGATGCGTTTAAGCTGGAAGCAGCGTCCTATCTGATTAAGCCGCTGACTCTGGAACAGCTAAGAAAGGCTGTCCGGCGCGCGCTGATATTATTCGCGGGAAGCAAAAAGCATGTAGAGATACGGACCTTTGGAAGCTTTGAGGTATTCGTAGACGGAGTGACGGTTCATTTTCACGGCAATAAGGTCAGGGAATTGTTCGCGCTGCTGGTGAATAAGAACGGAGGGCTTCTTACGGCGAAGGAGGCGATTACTCTGCTATGGGAAGACCGGCCGTATGATAAAAAGACGCAGGGAAGCTACAGGCAGCTGATGAAACGGTTGTCCGCGGTTCTGGAAGCGTACGGCGTCAGAGAAATCATATTGAGCAGCAAGATGGGCAAGAGTATTGATAAGACAAGGGTGGAATGTGATTATTTTCGGCTTCTGGACGGGGATGAGAGGGCAATCGCGCGTTTCTGCGGAGAATATATGACGAATTACAGCTGGGCAGAGGAGACACTGGGGACGTTGGTAAACCGATATGGAAAATATTAACATAAT
>DVNP01000305.1 GCA_018714285.1 Candidatus Caccomorpha excrementavium
TGGAATTCTCTTTCGCATAATGGATAATCCTGCTTGCAGCATCCTCGCCGATGTTGAATAGATACTGCCAATTGAATGCGTTTGTCCACAGATAGCCGTCTTCCGTTATATACAGAGCAACTTTGTAAACGCCAAGAGCTTCGGAAGTAATCGTAAAACTGAGGTGATTTCTGTCACTAACCATCCATTTTTGATCTTCAACGAAAGGGGCGTTCCTGCATTCGGACAGAACTTCCCACACATAATCGTCACTGCTCAATGCAAAATGTTTGCTGTCAGGACTATTGTCTCCCTCAGAAAAGCGCTGAAGTTCCATGACCTCGGACAGATTTACGGCATCCATAAGCTCACCAAGTGTGTTCGGAGGAGCATACTCGTCATTCTGAAAGACATAATAACTGTCCTCCATCTTCACGGCAACAAACTGGCTCTGCGTAATATTTTTCAGCGCGTACACTTCAAACTCGGCAGCATATTTTTTTCCATTATTGATTTCATCATATCCAACCACAGTGTAGTTGCCAATGCTCTCGTCAATCCATGCTTCTGATACTGCACGGCCTTTTCCGAGATACTCAATACCGTCAATTTCGACATTCCTATACTTTTCGTATACGGTCTGATACTCCCAGGGCCATATGATTGCAGATTCACTGGATTGGATAGAAAAGTCATTGTATCTGCCGTCGGTTCCCTCCGGTGTTGCATTTCCTCCAAATAGCAATGGGAGGATTGCCGTCCCTGCAATTACAAGCACTGCAAAGCATGCTGCAAAAGAACCTCTTTTTAACCAATACTTCTTATTTTTCTTCCTGTACTGGACCGCATCGGCGATAAGATCATCATCAATTTCCCCGATGGCATCTACGATTCTCGGTATTTTCATATTTCAACGCCCTCCTTAACCAGGTAATCTTTTAGCTTGTTTCGGGTATAGAACAACATATTTATTCCTCCTGACTGCGAAGAAACTTACTGATCAGCTTACCTACATCCTCGTCGCTCACATCGGGAGCATACCGTTCATCCGGCAATACTGCCGCAAGCTCATCCAAGGATAAAATTATCTTTGCCGACCGTTTCTTTCGCTTCATAAACTCCAATCGCTTCAAAGATAGATTTCGTGCAATCTTGCAGATGAAGGACATAATCGCCTGTTCATCTCTATTAAAGTAAAGTTCTATGATTCTCAGATCATCCATGTTGTTCACCTCCTTCTGTTGACCTGAAAGCGCTTTCACCTATTAAGTACGTTTTTGGAGGCGCTGGTCTCAAAAAAATAATTCTTTTAGAATTATACCATAAATCTTTGATTTTTCAGTCATATACATAAAAACAGCGGCAAGGTTCTCCTCGCCGCCGCTCCGGCTTAACTCTATATCAGTTCCACATTTATAATCTCCACCGCTCTACTGCAAATATTGTTCATCTTCCTGGCCCATACCACTTCCCGGTCTGCCATTGTGAGCCCATTCTGCTTTCTCTTTGGCCGATGGCTCAGGCCGATCTGCTCCATAACTCGGTATACGGTCCTCTCGCCGAGTATATGGACTCTCTCCGGCTGCTTCAGCAACAGCGCCTGATGCTTCCAGCATCTTTTACATGATATTCTTCTCTACTACTTAATAAACAATTAAAGTCAAAATAATTTTTACAAATAAAAAGGATTTGAGAAGCATACTAAATTTCTTGATTCCCAAATCCTCAGTTTAATTCATTCTATATTTTAGAATAAAAGGTATGTTTTAATGCTATTCAAACTCAATCGTAGCCGGCGGCTTCCCCGTACAATCAAACAGCACACGATTCACATGCTGCACCTCATTCACGATCCTGCTCGCGCACTTCCCGAGCACCTCCCACGGCAGCTCGGCAGCCTCCGCCGTCATGAAATCCGTCGTAGACACCGCGCGGAGCGCAACCGCATAATCATACGTTCTCCCGTCTCCCATCACGCCGACCGATTTCATATTCGTCAGAACCGCAAAATACTGACTGAGCTTCTTATCCAGACCGGCCTTCGCGATCTCCTCACGATAGATGGCATCCGCATCCTGCAGAATCGCAATCTTCTCCGGCGTAATATCCCCGATGATACGGATTGCAAGTCCGGGCCCCGGGAACGGCTGACGGAATACCAGACGCTCTGGAATTCCAAGCTCCAGTCCAACCTTGCGAACCTCATCCTTGAACAGCATGCGAAGCGGCTCAATCAGCTCATCGAAATCAATATAATCCGGAAGAGCAAGATTATGATGGCTCTTGATCTTGGCAGAATCCTCGGAGCCGTCCTTTCCGCTCTCCACCACATCCGGATAGATCGTTCCCTGGGCGAAGAACTCCACCTTCCCGATCTTTCTGGCCTCCTCCTCAAAGACGCGGATGAATTCCTCGCCGATAATCGCGCGCTTCCTCTCCGGCTCCTCAACCCCTTTTAACTTATCATAGAACCTCTGTTGGGCATTCACGCGGATGAAGTTCAGATCAAACTGAGTTCTGAATACCTCTTCCACCTCATCGCCCTCATTCTTACGCAGCAGCCCGTGATCCACAAAGATACAGGTCAGCTGTTTTCCAACTGCCTTACTGAGCATAACCGCAGTAACCGTAGAATCCACACCGCCCGACAGAGCGCACAGCACCTTCCTGCCGCCGATTTTCTCACGCAGCATTCTGACGCTCTCCTCGGCAAACGAGGTCATCTGCCATTCTCCCTTACAGCCGCAGACATCATACAGGAAATTGCGGAGCATCTTCGCCCCTTCCCTGGTATGTACGACTTCGGGATGGAACTGAACCGCGTACAGCTTCTGATCCGCCTTCTCAAGGGCCGCTGCCGGACAGGAATCCGTATGAGCCGTAATCCGGAATCCTTCCGGGGGAGATGAAATATAATCCGTATGGCTCATCCAGCAGACGGAGGTCTCCTCCACATTCGCAAACAGCAGAGAGCTGCGGTCCACGGTTAATTCCGTCCTTCCGTACTCTCTGACGGGAGCCTCAGACACCGTGCCGCCAAGCAGATAGCTCATCAGCTGAGCGCCATAGCAGATACCGAGAATCGGGATTCCCATATCAAAAATCTCTTTGGAACATTTCGGAGCAGTATCCCCGTACACACTGGACGGCCCGCCCGTAAATATAATTCCTTTCGGGGACATCTCCCTGATCGTATCCAGATCCACAGAATAGGGAAGCACTTCGCAATATACATTACACTCTCTGACACGCCTTGCAATTAGCTGGTTATACTGCCCGCCAAAATCAAGTACGATAACAATTTCCTTGCTCACGGCATTTGACCTCCTGATATTCGATGTAAAACAATGCTTCTGTTTCTTTTCTGCCTTTATTTTACAACACTTACCTTCTCTTTACCAGACTTTTAACCTAAATTTTTCAACTTCGGCATTCTGTATGCCGCCGCCCGGACAATCTTTCCGGTTTTTCATCAATCCATATAAAGAAACCGTCAAAAGCCCTGCCTCAGCTATTCTCTCCGTCTCCCGCTTCCCCCTGCAGCTCATCCAGAGTCATATCATATGCCGGAAGAAATTCCTCCCTGAAGATTCGGATCTCTTCAAGCCCCATCTCATCCAGCGCCCTGCTGATTGTCACCTTTGCATAAGCAAATTCCGTATTGCCCGACTTCGCCTCATCAATGCATTTAATCAGGGCGGACAGCTTGTCGGCAGCCTTCACCAGTCTCCACAGCTCCTTTTCTTCCTCCGCCGCGAAGAATACCGTCTCATAATCCTCCCGCAGATCCTCCGGCAGCATGGCCAGAAGCCTCCTGGCAGCGCTGTCCTCGATCTCGCGGAAGGCTCCCCGCATCCTCCGGTTATAATACTTGACCGGCGTCGGCATATCCCCGGTGATAATCTCGGTCGAATCGTGGTACAGCGCAATCAGCGCCGCCTTATTCGCGTCATACCGCCTGCCAAGTCTCTTATTCCCGATCACGGCAAGGCCATGCGCAAGCATCGCTACCTCAACCGAATGCTCGCTGATATTCTCCGGATGCGAATTGCGCATCAGCGCCCACCGCTCAATGAACTTCATCCGCGACATCATCGCAAAAAAATTCCCGCCCATTCCTTCCTTTACTCCTTATTCCAGATACTTCTTCACATACTGTCCCGTATAAGAGGCAGGGTTCGCCGCAACCTCCTCCGGCGTCCCCTGCGCAATCACGGTTCCGCCCTGATCGCCGCCCTCAGGCCCGATATCAATAATATAATCTGCCGTCTTAATCACATCCAGATTATGCTCAATCACAACCACAGTGTTCCCGCCCTCCGCAAGGCGGTGCAGAATATCAATCAGCTTGTGAACATCCGCAAAATGCAGCCCCGTCGTCGGCTCGTCCAGAATATAGATGGTTCTGCCTGTACTTCTCCTGCTCAGCTCCGCCGCCAGCTTAATCCTCTGCGCCTCGCCTCCGGACAGCGATGTGGACGGATGCCCAAGCTTCAGATAGGACAGACCCACATCATTCAGCGTCTCAATCTTCCTGCGGATCGACGGAACATTCTCAAAGAAGCGCACCGCCTCCTCCACCGTCATCTCCAGCACATCATAGATGCTCTTCCCCTTGTACTTCACATCAAGCGTATCACGGTTATAGCGCTTGCCGCCGCAGACCTCGCAGGGTACATAAATATCCGGAAGGAAGTTCATCTCTATCTTCAGGATTCCGTCGCCGCTGCACGCCTCACAGCGTCCTCCCTTTACATTGAAGCTGAACCTTCCCTTTGAATATCCCTTCATCTTCGCGTCCTGCGTGGACGCGAACAGATCCCGGATCTGGTCGAAGACCCCCGTATAGGTCGCGGGATTCGAGCGCGGAGTTCTGCCGATCGGCGACTGATCAATATTAATCACCTTATCAAGCTTCTCGATTCCCAGAATCGCGTCATGCTTCCCGGGAATGCATCTGGCGCGGTTCAAATCCCTTGCCAGCCGTTTATACAGTACCTCCGTAATCAGGGAGCTCTTTCCGGATCCGGATACGCCGGTCACGCAGGTCATAACGCCGAGGGGAATATCCACATCGATATTCTTCAGATTATTCTCTCTGGCTCCCTGAATCGTGATATATCCCGACGGCTTCTTCCTCTCCTTCGGCACTTCAATCTTCATCCGCCCGCTTAAATACGCTCCCGTAACGGATTCCGGAATATTCATCAGCTCTTCGGCCGTTCCCTCGGCCACCAGCCTTCCGCCGTGCTCTCCCGCTCCCGGACCGATATCTATAATCAAGTCTGCCGCGCGCATCGTATCCTCATCATGCTCTACCACAATCAGCGTATTCCCGAGATCCCTCAGATTCTTCAAGGTCCTGAGAAGCTTATCATTATCCCTCTGATGAAGGCCGATACTTGGCTCATCCAGAATATAGGCCACTCCGACCAAGCCCGAACCAATCTGGGTCGCCAGACGGATTCTCTGTGCTTCTCCTCCGGACAAGGATCCGGTTGCCCTGGCAAGCGTCAGGTATTCCAGTCCCACATCCACCAGAAATCCAAGCCTGGAACGAATCTCCTTCAGGATCAGAGCGCCGATCTGCTCCTGCATCGGAGTCAGCGAAAGAGAATTCATGAACTCAGCCAGCTCCCGAATCGGCATCTCAGCCAGCTCGGCAATATTCTTATCTCCCACGGTAACAGCCAGAGCCTCCTTCTTCAGACGCCTGCCGCCGCATTCCTTACAGGGCGTCGTGCGCATGAACTCCTCGTACTCCTGCTTACTCAGCTCCGAACCCGTCTCACGGTACCGGCGCTCCACATTCTTAATCAGCCCTTCAAATACCACATCATAGACGCCCTCTCCCCGCTGTCCCCTATAGCGTACCTTAATGTTCCTTGCGCCGGTGCCGCGCAGAATCATATCCCGAATTTCTGCCGGATAATCCTGAAACGGCGTATGCAGATCAAAGCCATACTCCTGCGCCAGCGCTTCCATCATACAACGGGTCCAGCTTGTCTTATCCACCACGGACTGCCACCCCGTTACCGCGATTGCTCCGTCCGCAATGCTCAAAGAAGGATCCGGAATCAGCAGCTCCTCGGCGAATTCCCTCCGGAATCCGAGCCCATTGCACTCCGGACACGCGCCGAACGGATTATTAAAGGAGAACGAACGCGGTTCCAGCTCCTCAATACTGATTCCGCAGTCCGGACATGCAAAGCTCTGACTGAAGGTCAGCTCCTCTTTATCTATTACATCTACTACAAGCAGCCCGTCTGTCAACTTCAGAACGCTTTCAATCGAATCGGACAGTCTCCGTTCAATCCCATCCCGAATCACCAGACGGTCAATGATTATCTCAATCGTATGCTTCCTGTTCTTTTCCAGCCTGATATTCTCAGACAGCTCATAGAGATTCCCGTCCACCCGGACACGCACATACCCGCTCCGCTTCGCCTGTTCGAACACCTTCACATGTTCTCCCTTGCGTCCTCTCACCACCGGCGCAAGCAGCTGAATCCTGGTTCGCTCCGGCAGCTTCATCAGCTCGTCCACCATCTGATCCACCGTCTGCTTCTTAATCTCCTTGCCGCACTTCGGGCAATGAGGAATACCGATTCTCGCATATAAAAGGCGGAAATAGTCGTAGATTTCTGTGACGGTTCCAACCGTGGAACGCGGATTCCGGTTCGTCGATTTCTGATCAATAGAAATTGCGGGCGGAAGCCCTTCAATGCTGTCCACATCCGGCTTCTCCATCTGTCCCAGGAACTGTCTCGCGTAAGAGGAAAGAGACTCCATATACCGTCTCTGCCCTTCCGCGTAAATCGTATCAAATGCCAGAGAAGACTTCCCGGAACCGCTTAAGCCCGTCAGAACAACAAACTCGTCTCTCGGAATATCCACATCCACACTCTTCAGATTATGCTCCCTGGCTCCTCGGATCCGGATATACTTTCTGTTCCCTTCCGTATTGCCTGCCATTGTCGCTCGTTCACCCATGATACGTAATCCTCTTTCATTTACTTTGTATACTTTTTATCATCTTCCTGTACGGCACCGTGAAATGTCCGAAACAGCCGTTCCGGCGCACTCCGGCGCGGGAACAGAAAAGATATGCATGATTTACATTGCGTTCAGATGCTTCTTCAGCTCGATCAGCCTGTCTCTCAGCTGAGCGGCAAGCTCGAAGTTCAATTCCGCAGCCGCATGCTGCATCTGCTTCGTCAGCTTCTTCCCCTCCGCCTCCAGTTCCTTCTTTGACATGGACTCTATGTCTTTCTCCAGCTGATAAGAGTTCGGCTCCGCCTTCTTCGAGATGCTGATCAGCTCTCTGACCTTCTTCTGAATCGTCGTCGGCGTAATACCGTGCTCTTCATTATAACGGCTCTGAATCTGCCGCCTCCGGTTCGTCTCGGTAATCGCCCGGTCCATGGACTCCGTCACGCTGTCTGCGTACATGATGACATGGCCTTCGGCATTCCGCGCGGCCCGCCCGATGGTCTGAATCAGGGAGGTCTCCGAGCGCAGGAATCCTTCCTTATCCGCGTCAAGAATCGCCACCAGGCTGATTTCGGGAATATCCAGCCCTTCCCTGAGCAGGTTAATGCCGACAAGGACATCGAACACATCCATCCGCATATCCCGGATAATCTCGGCTCTCTCCAGCGTATCAATATCCGAATGCAGATACTTCACCCGGATCCCGACCTCCTTCATATAATCTGTCAGATCCTCTGCCATCCGCTTGGTCAGCGTCGTAACCAGCACCTTATTCTTCTTTTCGATCTCCCGGTTCACTTCACTGATCAGATTGTCAATCTGCCCCGCCGACGGACGCACCTCCACCGACGGATCCAGAAGCCCCGTCGGCCGGATGATCTGCTCTGCCCGGTTCAGCTCATGCTCGCTCTCATACACATTCGGCGTGGCGGACACGAACAGCATCTGAGCAATCTTACTCTCAAACTCCTCAAAATTCAAGGGTCTGTTGTCCTTTGCCGAAGGAAGCCGGAAGCCGTAATCCACAAGCGTCGTCTTCCGTGACTGATCCCCCGCGTACATTCCCCGGATCTGCGGTATTGTAATATGGGATTCATCCACAATAATCAGGTAATCCTCCGGAAAATAATCCAGCAGGGTATGCGGCGTGGCTCCCGGCTTCAGGCCGGCTAGATGCATGGAATAATTCTCGATTCCGGAACAGAACCCCGTCTCTCTCAGCATCTCGATGTCAAAATTCGTCCTTTCGGCAATTCTCTGCGCCTCCAGAAGCTTTCCTTCAGACTTAAAATACTTCACACGCTCTATCATCTCGGCCTCAATATCCTTCAGAGCCACGTTCATTCTGTCCTGCGATACCACATAATGGGATGCCGGAAAGATTACGGTATGCTCAAGCGTACATTTTACTTCGCCGGTCAGCACATCGATCTCCGTAATCCGGTCCACTTCATCGCCGAAGAACTCCACACGCACCGCCCGATCTGCGGAAGCAACAGGAAAGATCTCCAGTACGTCCCCGTGAACCCGGAAGGTTCCACGCTTAAAGTCCAGCTCATTCAGGGTATACTGAAGACTGATGAGCCTGCGAAGCACCTCGTCCCGGTCCTTACGCATCCCGGGACGGAGAGAAACGGTCATATTCTGGTAATCAATCGGACTTCCCAGTCCGTAGATACAGGATACGCTGGCTACGATAATAACATCCTTCCTCTCTGTCAGTGCCGCTGTCGCGGAATGTCTCAGCTTATCAATCTCATCGTTAATCGCGGAGTCCTTCTCAATATAGGTATCCGTAGACGGAACATACGCCTCCGGCTGATAATAATCATAATAACTTACGAAATACTCCACCGCGTTCTCCGGGAAGAATTCCTTGAATTCTCCGTATAACTGCGCGGCAAGTGTCTTGTTGTGAGCAATAACCAGCGTGGGCCGGTTCAGCTCCTGAATAATATTCGCCATGGTAAATGTCTTGCCGGATCCCGTAACTCCAAGCAAAGTCTGAAACTGATTCCCTTCCCGGAACCCCTTAACCAGAGATTCTATCGCCTGGGGCTGATCGCCCGTCGGCTGATAAGGGGATACCAGCCTGAATGGTTTCTCGATTTTCTCCACAGCTGTGCCTCCTTCCATCCGTGTTCCGACCACGGATACAAACCACATGTTCGCGAACTTAAGTTCTATTATATCATAACGATCCTCGCTTTTAAAGGGGTTTATAAAAAAAGCGGTACGGATTCTTCTGAACCGTACCGTATTCTTCCGAATCATACCGCTTCATTCTGTCTGCCGTTCGCCCTGTCCGTTAATCCTCCTGAACCGGCTTCCCGCCGACACTCAGCCATTTCAGATACGCGTTGATGAACGGATCCAGATTGCCGTCCAACACACTCTGCGCATTGCCCACCTCACAGCCTGTTCTGTGATCCTTCACCATAGTATATGGCTGGAGCACATAGGATCGTATCTGATTGCCAAAGTTAATATCCCTGACTTCTCCCCTGATACCGGATTCCTTCTCCTGATTCTCCTGTTGCTTGAGAAGATACAGCTTCGCCTTGAGCATCTGCATGGCCTTATCCTTGTTCTGATACTGAGAGCGCTCATTCTGGCACTGCACCACAATTCCGGTCGGCAGATGCGTGATGCGGATGGCCGAAGAGGTCTTATTGACCTTCTGTCCGCCCGCGCCGCTTGAACGGAATACATCAATGCGGATATCCTCATCTGCGATATCCACCTCAAGATCCTCCTCAATATCAGGCATAACGTCACAGGACACAAAGGAAGTCTGCCTCTTGCCCGCCGCGTTGAACGGAGAGATCCGAACCAGACGGTGAACGCCTCGTTCCGACTTCAGATAACCATACGCGTTCGTACCGTTAATCTGAAGTGTTACAGACTTAATTCCCGCTTCATCTCCCTCCAGGAAATCAAGCGTCTCTACTGTGAAGCCCTTCTTATCGGCCCACCTCTGATACATACGGCAGAGCATCCCTGCCCAGTCGCAGCTTTCCGTACCGCCCGCGCCCGCGTGCAGCGTAAGAATCGCGTTCTCGCCGTCATATTCTCCGGACAGCAGAGTATCCAGTCTCAGCCGTTCAAAATTCTCGACGAACGTATCCAACTCCTGTGAAATCTCCGGTATCAGCGACGCGTCGTTTTCCTCATACCCCATCTCAATCAGGGTCGCGATATCCTCATACTGCTGCTTCAGCCCATTATACTCCGCAATAACATCTTTTAACCGCTTTAATTCCTTTACATCATTCTGTGACTTCTCCGCCGAGTCCCAAAATCCCGGCTCTTCCATAATCCGCTCCAGTTCTTCTACCCTTGCCTGCTTATTAGCCAGGTCAAAGTGAATCCCCCACTTCGATTAATGGTTTGTCGTAATTACTGAGCGTGTACTTGAACTGATCCAACTCAACCACAAAATCACCTCTTTCATATATATAATATAATAACTGCCGAACGCCTTATAACAGGCGCTTCGTTACGCATTCCTTCCGCAGCAGAACTTATACTTCTTACCGCTGCCGCACGGACACGGATCATTCGGCATAATCTTTTTGCTGCTTCTCCTTACCGGAGCCTTGGCAACAGACTCATCCTTATTCGTACCGGTTACCTTCGCAACCTGCTCCCTCTCCACCTTCTGCTCAATCCGGACATGCATCAGCGCGCGGACCGTATCCTCACGAATAGAGGCAGTCATGGAATCGAACATCTCGAATCCCATGAACTTATATTCCGTCAGAGGATCCCTCTGACCATAGGCCTGCAGTCCGATGCCCTGGCGGAGCTGATCCATATCGTCAATGTGATCCATCCACTTTCTGTCAATCACACGCAGCAATATCACGCGCTCAACCTCACGCAGATGCTCCTTCTCCGGGAACTGCGCCTCCTTCTCTTCATAGAACTTGACCGCTTCCTCCTTCAGCTCCTGAATCAGAGCATTTTTCTTCATGCCCTTTCTCTGCTCCTGCGTAAGCTCAACCGGCTTAATCGGAATGATCGGAAGCAGCAGCGTATTCAGATCGTTCAGATCCCATTCCTCCGGTATCTGATCATCGCTGATACAGCTGTTGACACAGGCCTCCACCGTCTCGGTAATCATCTTGAAGATGGAATCGCGCATATTCTCTCCGTCAAGCACCTTTCTTCTTTCCGCGTAAATAATCTCTCTCTGTTCGTTATTTACCTGATCATATTCCAGCAGATTCTTACGGATTCCGAAGTTGTTATTCTCTATCTTCTTCTGAGCCTTCTCGATCGCGCCGCTCAGCATCTTATGCTCAATCTGCTCGCCTTCCTCCAGACCCAGTGTCTTGAACATATCCATCAGCTTCTCCGAACCGAACAGCCGCATCAGATCATCTTCCAGCGAGATATAGAACCTTGACTCACCCGGATCCCCCTGACGGCCCGCGCGTCCGCGCAGCTGATTGTCAATGCGCCTTGATTCATGACGCTCCGTACCGATAATCTTAAGGCCTCCCAGCTCTCTGACTCCTTCGCCCAGCTTGATATCCGTACCGCGGCCCGCCATATTCGTCGCAATCGTAACCGCTCCCATCTGGCCCGCATCCGCGATAATCTCCGCCTCAAGCTCGTGGAACTTGGCGTTCAGCACCTTATGCGGAATATTCTTCTTCTTCAGCATTCCGCTCAGCTCTTCCGAAGCCTCAATCGTAATGGTACCGACCAGAACCGGCTGACCTGTGGCATGCGCCTGCGCTATCGCGTTCACAACCGCATTCAGCTTCTCCCTCTTCGTACGGTACACGGCATCGTCCAGATCCTTTCTCTGTACCGGGACATTGGTCGGAACCTCGATTACATCCATGCCGTATATCTCACGGAACTCCTTCTCCTCCGTCAGAGCCGTACCGGTCATGCCGCACTTTTTATCATATTTATTAAAGAAATTCTGAAATGTAATGGTTGCGAGAGTCTTGCTCTCTCTCTTAACCTTCACATGCTCCTTCGCTTCAATCGCCTGATGAAGTCCGTCCGAATACCTCCTGCCCGGCATAATACGCCCGGTGAAATCATCGACAATCAGAATCTCATCATCCTTCACAACATAATCCTTATCCTTCGCCATCAGATAATTCGCGCGGAGCGCAAGAATAATATTATGCTGAATCTCCAGATTCTCCGGATCCGCCAGATTCTCAATCTTAAAAAACTGCTCTACCCTCTTCACGCCCTCTTCGGTCAGGTTCACGTTCTTATCCTTCTCATTCACGACGAATTCGCCCGTCTCCTCCGCTTCCTCACCCATAATAGCCGACATCTTGGTCAGCTCGGTTGCGGTTCCGCGCGTCATCTGCTTGGCAAGGATATCACAGGCCTCATACAGCCTGGTCGATTTGCCGCTCTGTCCGGAAATAATCAGCGGAGTTCTGGCTTCGTCAATCAGAACCGAGTCAACCTCATCGATGATTGCATAATGCAGTCCCCGCATAACAAGCTGTTCCTTATAGATTACCATATTATCCCGAAGATAATCGAAGCCGAATTCATTGTTCGTGCCGTAAGTAATATCGCACGCATAGGCTTCTCTTCTCTGATCATTATCCATACTGTTCAGAATACAGCCCACCGTAAGCCCGAGGAATTCATGAACCTTCCCCATCCACTCCGCATCACGCTTTGCCAGGTAATCATTGACCGTGACGATATGGACTCCTTTTCCCTCCAGCGCATTCAGATAAGCCGGAAGCGTAGACACGAGAGTCTTACCTTCACCGGTGCGCATCTCGCTGATACGTCCCTGATGCAGAATGACGCCGCCGACCAGCTGTACCCGGAAATGTCTCTGTCCGAGGACACGCTTTGCCGCCTCTCTGACAACCGCGTAAGCTTCAACCATCAAATCGTCCAGCGTCTCTCCCGCAGCAAGGCGTCTCTTGAATTCATCGGTCTTCTCACGCAATTGCTCATCGGTCAGCTTCTCCATATCCGGCTCCAGCGCTTCGATCCGGTCAACAATCGGATAGATCAGCTTCATCTCCCGTTCGCTGTGTGTTCCAAATATCTTGCTTATAAGTCCCATACGTCTTATCACTCCTGACTGCATATAAATTAATGAAATAAATTACAGCAACTACTTCGTCACGCATTCCCTATTGTAACATTTCATTCCCGAGTATTCAACAGCTTTTTTCCCATGCCTGCACTAAATTTACTGTTTTTTAATATTTTTTTACACAGGCTCCGTCTTTTAATCCGGAAATCGTTTTCTCTCTCACTAAAAAGCAGGGGAGCCGCGTCCTGCGGCATCCCCTGCTTTCATTCTGTCATCGTATATTCTGTCTCACAATCCGGGATCTAACATTCCGGCTCAATCAGACCGTACGTATTCCCCTTGCGCTTGTACACGACATTCACCTCATCCGTCTCCGCATTACGGAATACATAGAAGCTGTGGCCAAGAAGCTCCATCTGGACACAGGCCTCTTCCGGATCCATAGGCTTAACGGCAAACCTCTTCACTCTGGTAATATTAACGCTGTCATCCTCAGAATACTCGTCCTCCATGAAGGCCTGATTAAAATTCGCAGCGGCCTGCTCCTGATCGATCAGCTTATTCTTATACTTCTTAAGCTGTCTCTCTATAATCTCCTCTACCAGATCGATCGAAACATACATATCATTGCTTACCTGCTCCGCGCGGATAATACTGCCCTTTACAGGTATCGTTACCTCAATCTTCTGTCTATCCTTCTCTACGCTTAACGTAATATGCAGCTCCGTGTCCGTCGTAAAATAACGCTCCAGCTTGCCGATCTTATCGTAGATAGCCGACTTAAGACCTTCTGTAACGTCAATATTCTTACCACTGATGATATAACGCATATGTCCTCAGCTCCTTCTTGTCTTATTCGCATGCATATCTATGCTGAACCTATTATACCACATCCTGTCCGCCCATTCAAGCGAAAAGAATCCGCACGACAAAATCATTTCCAAATCAATAATATTCAAATTATTTTCAATAATTTGTATTGTAATGCGATAACAACGGTTTTTGTTTTTGCCTGTCTGTAAGCATCTATTTTATACGATTTCACAGAATTTACAAAACACACATTCCTTCTTGACAATACTTATCCTGTGGAAAATCCGGCAGAATCCACTGTGGATAATGTGGATAACTCCGTGCATAACTTTGAATTACACGTAAATCAAGTCTCCGGCCTGTTGATAACTTTGTGTTTATCCACACAGAAGCGCCAATCCGCCTGTTCCTTTCTTTGGAAACATCTCATAAATTTGTACAAAATGTACAGTTCTCCACGTCTTACGGCAAATAATCCACAAAGATGATTTTTGTTTTTTTGATCAAATTTCTTAATATTCACACAATTACATGTGCTAACTTGGGATTTCCTCTTGATTTATTCCCATTTTTTCGATATGATTAAAGAAAATCCCGTTAAGGAGGTAGTCTTTATGTTATTAGGAGCACTGGAAGGCGGCGGAACCAAAATGGTCTGCGCCATCGGCGATGAAACCGGCGCCGTTCATGAACAAATCTCCATCCCCACAGAGACTCCGGATATTACGATTCCCCGTCTGCTTGAGTATTTCAGGAGATTCCCCATTGAAGCGCTCGGCATCGCGTCCTTCGGACCGGTTGATCTGAATCCGGCTTCCCCTACATATGGTTTTATTACGACAACTCCCAAGCTTTCATGGGCAAATTTTGATTTTATGGGCGTGTTTAAGAGAGAACTGAAGATTCCGATTGGCTTTGACACCGATGTGAACGGTTCCGCACTCGGCGAGCAGACCTTCGGCTGCATGAAGGGAGTAGACTGCGGAATCTATCTGACCGTCGGAACCGGAGTCGGCATGGGCGTAATTGCCAACGGCAGGCTGCTTCACGGAATGCTGCATTCCGAAGCGGGGCATGTTCTGCTGGCGAAGCACCCTGAAGATACCTTCCCCGGCAAGTGTCCCTTCCATCCGAACTGCCTTGAGAGTCTCGCGGCCGGCCCGGCAATTGAAGCCCGCTGGGGCAGGAAAGCAATCGAGCTGAAAGATGATGAGAGAGTCTGGGAGCTGGAAGCATACTATCTGGCGCAGGCAATTGTGAACTATATCCTGATTCTCTCTCCCCAGAAGATTGTTCTGGGCGGCGGCGTGATGCACCAGATGCAGCTCTTCCCCCTGATTCGGGCCAAAGTAAAGGAGCTGCTCAACGGCTATCTGCATACCAAGGAAATCGAAGATATCGATCATTACATTGTACCCGCCAGCCTGAATGATAATCAGGGAATTATGGGCTGCCTGCAGCTGGCTGTTCTTGCCATAGGATAATTTCGCGCATTGAAAAAGGCCGTTCCCGCTACCTTGCAGTTAATCGGTAACGGGAACGGCCTCAGATTTTATCTGACTGGTTCCTACTGCACAATCCGCCGTGCATTAATCGGTGTCCGGTAATTGTAGGACGATATCTTAATTCCTTCTCTGTAATTGCTTGCGTGAACCACCTTGCCGTTCCCAATGTACATCGCAACATGATCCACACGTCCGCTCGAATCTCCGTAGAAGATCAGATCTCCCGGCTGAAGATTGCTTAAGTTAGGCGTCACCTCCGCAACTCCCGCGGACTTTGACTGATCGCGGGATACTCTCGGAAGCGTATATCCGAACTGCTTATAGACCGCATACACGAATCCCGAGCAGTCAGCGCCGTTCGTAAGGCTTGTACCGCCCCACTTATAAGGATTGCCGACAAACTGAACCGCATAATCCGCAATCTCCTGTCCAAGCGCCAGACCGGTCGCCGATGTATTCGGCTTGCTTACCTGGCCTGAAGAGGACGAAGAACTGCCGGACGACGAGCTGCCCGAAGAGGAGCTTCCGGAAGAAGAACTGTTCGAAGAAGAACTTCCCGAAGAAGCTGCCTGCTGCGCGGCCTGCTGCCTTGCCAGCTCTGCCAGACGCGCCTCCTCCGCCTTCTTCGCGGCTTCGATTCTTGCCAGCTCCGCCTCTTCCTCTTCCCTGGATATTGCGTAATCAAAATCATAATTGATTGTAATATAATCCTTCGACACATAGCCATACGTCTCTTCGCCGGTCACATCATCAACGCCGAGCACAATCTTGGCCCATTCGTCAAATTCTTCTCTGATAATATACTGTTCGCCTAACGGAATCTGAGTTACAATCTTCTCATCCGTACTCTGGCCTGCCCTGACATTAAGCGTCGTACAGATAACCTCCGCATACTTCGTGCAGACCTCCTCCATCAGCTCCTCCGCCTCTTCGCCGAACAGCAGATATTCCTTATTAATATAACCGCCTTCTACGCTTCCTGAATTAATCTTGACCCAGTCGCCTTCGATCTCAATCACATCGGCAACGCAGCCGCGGTAGAGCTTTCCGACCTTCTCACTGTCAACAGACGGACCGCTGCGGATATTCACATAATCCGTAACATTCGCAATCGCCAGATTCTCATACGGCGAGGGAACTCTCGAAATCGCCTTGAGACGCGTCCCGCCGATACTCATATCCGTATTCACCTGACTCGGAGACAAATCCGGATCATAATTGAATCTCGCCTCATAATAAAAATCCATCATCTCAGACATACCGGCAATTCCGGTATTCATATCGATAACATTGTCTGATTCCGCCTTTACATCAGGAGCGTTTATTGAAAAAAATACAGCTGCGGCCAAACACATCGCCGCCCGTAACATACATGATTTCTTCATTCGTAAGACCTCCGGGAAGATACAGCCAAATTGTTACAAAATTATTAAATAATCTTTGTCCATTATAGCAAAACGCACTCAGCCTGTCAACCCGAAAATTCTTAAGATCGCGCGGCATCTGCTCCGGCGGTCTCCTCTCCGCCTGGACCGCTATATCCGATGCTCGTTCAGATATTTCTCTGCCGTAAAAACAGAATTCGCTCCGTCCGACGCCGCCGTAATCACCTGACGGAGCTGTTTGGTACGGATATCTCCTGCGGCATAAACCCCGGGCGCGCTCGTCCTGCCGGTTTCATCGGCAATCAGATAGCCTCCCTGATCCGTCTGCACGCTGCCCTTATACAAATCCGACTCCGGAACCGTTCCCACCGCAATAAATACGCCGTCAACCTCAATCTCAGAACGTTCTTCTGTCCTTACATTCGCAAGCTTCAGCCCGGTTACCTGTCCTTCCCCGCAGATTTCCTCAACCACGGTATCCCAGATTACCTCCACATTCTCCATTGCGAGGAGACGGGAGCAGAGAACCCTGGCCGCGCGGAATTCCTTTCTTCTGTGAATCACATATACCTTACGGCAGAGTCTTGCCAGAAAGAGCGCATCCTCAACCGCAACGTCTCCTCCTCCGACAACCGCCGTTACCCTGTTCCGGAAGAACGCGCCGTCACAGGTCGCGCAGTAAGACACTCCCCGCCCCGTCAATTCCTTCTCTCCCGGCACTCCAAGCGTCCGATTCCGGGCTCCGGCCGCAATAATAACGGTCCTTGCTTCATATTGTGTTAAATCTTCTGTAACAATTCTCTTAAGAGGGATCTCACCCTCCATCTTATCCGTTACCGAGAATTCCTTAACCTCCGCATTGACAAAGGGAACCTGAAGCGTCTCGCAGTGCTCCCTCATCTTCATTCCCAGATCAAATCCGTTAACTCCGGGAATTCCGGGATAATTATCAACTTCATAGGTATTAATGATCTGCCCTCCGCTGACCGGCGACTTTTCAAGTACCAGAACAGAGAGTTCCGCTCTCTTCGCGTAAATACCGGCCGCAAGACCGGCCGGACCAGAACCGATAATAATCATATCATATACAGGATTCATCTGTCCTCCTTACCCGCGCTGCCGCGCGCACTACTTAACCGCAATCGCCTCAATCTCAAACAGCCCTCCCTTGGGAAGAGCCGCGGCCTGAACACAGGATCTGGCCGGAACCTCTCCGGTAAAATAACGGGCGTAGATCTCGTTAACCGCCGCGAAATCATTGATATCTGCCAGGAATACCGTTGTCTTCACCACATTCTGAAGCGTCATTCCCGCCTCTTCGATCACGGCCCTCAGATTCTTAATCGCCTGATCCGCCTGAGCCTCCACGCCCTCCGGAAGTGTCCCTGTCACCGGATCCAGACCCAGCTGTCCTGATGTAAATAACATATCTCCTGCCAAAACCGCATGTACATAAGGTCCGACCGCAGCCGGAGCGTTCTTTGCCGAAATTGTTTCTCTTCTCATCACTTGCATCCTCCTTTTTCTGTCAGGATTAATGATACCCTTTTATTTTCCCCATTATAGAACAATATAAAATAGGAAATAACTCTTTCATTCCCGCCTGGGATACTTCTCAGGCTATTGTGCATATTGTCTAATTTTTCACTGTCCTCATGTAGTTTAACATCAAAAAGTTAAAAAAGCAATAGAACCCCCGAAATTTTTATTGTCCGAAAAACATATTTTATTGTACTGTTTCGATCTCACATCGTGATGTTTCCTTGTATATTTGGAAAGGTTTTACATTTTTTAACACTAT
>DVNP01000306.1 GCA_018714285.1 Candidatus Caccomorpha excrementavium
TCGAAATGCTGCAGACTACAACATCTGCATTCCCTGCATTGTCTCTTGCATAAAAGGTATAGCTTCCGTTCTCGTAAATTGTAACCGAAGACTTGCCGTAGATATTCCTTTTAATCGGCTCACCCCCGCCGTTATCAAAATATTTGGCATCTCTGCTTCCGGCCGCCCAACGGACTTCAGCAATCCCGGACAAATCCGATGTCTCGATCATCACCGGCACACTGGTTAACGGCAGCTTGGAAAGTGGCTCCGCAGTGATACTTGGCGGTTCCGTATCAGACATACTGGCCGAGACCGGTACCGCTTTGGAAAGAGATACTCCGAACATCAGCAGCACGGCGCAGAGTATCAAATAACCCGTTATTCTCTTTAACTGTTTCAGCATATTTATTTTCCTTTCCTGTCTTCTTTATCTTCCGGTAGGATATTGCTCAAATATCTGTTCTACTGTATCAAATATGGTCTTCGCAACGATCTGCTGCTTCGCACTGTCCGTCATAATCTTAAGGTCGTCCGAGTTCGTCATAAATGCCAGCTCAATCAGAACAGCGGGAACCGAATTCAGGTGTATCACGTCAAATTTGGCAGTCGGAATTCCTCTGTTCTTTGTGCCAAGAGCGCTTGAAAGGTTATTCACCAGCATCGTCGCAATATCCTGGCTGCGAATCCCCATCTGATTATAGTCATTGTTGGAGGCCGAGTAATAAACGCCGGTTCCGGAAGCGCTGGAGCTGTCCGCCGCATTCATATGCAGGCTGATAAAAATATCCGCGTGTACCTTCTCGGCAAAAGCCGCCCTGTCGTCGAGCGAAACCGTGGAATCGCCGATCCTCGTATAATATGCTTTTATGTCGGAATTCCCAAAATATTCATGCGCCAGGGTATACAGCATCTTCAGATTCAGGTCCTTTTCCTGATACCCGGAATGAATCGCTCCGGGCTGACTGCCTCCATGTCCCGGATCCAGCACTACAATCTTATCATAGATCAGATCCGGATCCTTTACCTCCAGTTCAAGAACCTGGCCCTGCAGCCGATACCGGTATCCCTGAATCTCTTCGGTCGTAAACCAGATCTCTGTATATCCGTTCGCATAGGATACGGAAATATCGCTGACCTTATCAGCCTGATTCCGAACGGAGGACAACGTAATCTGACCTGTGTAATCGCCGGATATTCTGATCACAAATCTGCTCTCAAGATACCTGTCCTCATCCGATATCATGGCTTCCGTGATTCCCGAAGGAAGGGAAATCTGAATATTGTCATCCATAATTCCGTCATCGGATACGCTCGGAAGATAAATATAAAGGGATGTCCCGTCATATCGGAGCGAGTAGGTGGAATCCGTCTTCTTACCAATCTCGATCCTGGTCTGATTCTCCATCGGCTCAGTAATATTAATATAAGATATAATCTCATAATCCGAACCGCCGGCGGTATAATACTTATGTCCCATACCGTTCACTGTATAAGGAAGAAGAATTACCAGCTCTGTCTCACTCTCCGTTACGATTGCATCAAGAGTCTGCATTCCGGTCAGTCTCACATAATCGCCCTCGGAGGTTCTTCCGCCGTCTACACCTTCCAGATAATTGGACGTAATCGTCACAATCAGAGACATTCTGTCAGTCGAAAGACTCATACTGTAAGTAACATTCGAAACGTTCAGAGCAACGGCAGCCTGCGCAAAAACCCTTCCGTCTTCGTACTGTATATAAGATGTATGAATATTGTCCACCAGAAGCCCGTCCAGATAATAGGTACGCTCTGCCGCAATCGAATTCCCGGCGGTAATCAGGAGCGTATCCTCGTCTGTCATCTCTGCGCTGATATGATCCACCGGCATACTGAATACAAACGTATACTTTTCATATGTGCTGTTCATCGCATAATCCTTATAGACGTTCATCAAACTGCCTGTATAGCCGCTTTCAACATCCGGTATCTCATATTCCGCATCTTCCCGCAGCTTGTCAATCGCATATCGGGATGCCTCATCCGGCTCCCAGGAAAACAAAGTGCTTTCAATGGCAGGGTATCCGGCTTCATCGGTATCCGGCTCCGGAACAGCCGTCGGTACCGGTGTCACTGCAGGCTCTGGAGTCGGCGTCATCGTAGGCTCTGGAGTCGGCGTTATCGTAGGCTCCGGGGTCGCCGTCGGTATTGGCGTAACCGTCGGCGAAGGTGTACTGTCCGGTACGGGCGAAGGGGTCGGCGATACAAACGGATCCGTTACTTCCTCATCCAGATCCGTGTTCGGCTCTCCTTCGTCATCCGCTTCATATAATCCGTCTTCCTGATCTTCTTCCGAATTCCCGGACGAATCCTCCGAACCCGGCTCTGCCACAGGCGTAGGCGTAATACTTGCCTCTACTACTGTACCGACAATTCCCGTGTCTGCGGTTGTCTCAATAATGGACTGCCTGTTCGGGTTATCCCAGGTATATTCATAACCAAGAGCTCTTGCAGCAGAAGCTCCGGGTACCAGAATGTAGGATGTATCGTTCTCCAGATTCTTAACCGACATCGGCGCATGTTCCAGTACAATCGCTGTACCGTTCAGATCGGCGATTGTCTCGCCAAGCTTCATGGTCAGAACCAGATCCCCCTTCGCCAGGAGCACAGTTTTCGTTTCCTTATTATATGTATATTCTACGCCCATTGCCTCAGCAAACACTCTCTTTGCCCGAAGCATGGTTGTGTTCTCAAGTATAATTCCCGGCATCCTGCCAAGAGATACCTGCTCTCCGTCTACCAGAACCTGAGTCGTCGCTTTGGTATAAGGCTGCTCCTGTCCGTCATAATAAAGCTCAAGAGGCTTTATAATCGCAACGGTAGACTGCGAGCTGTACCAGGTATAAGAAAGTCCCAGCTGCTCTGCGACAAATCTGGACGGAACCAGGATCTTTGTCTTATCCTGTTCTTTGAACTTAATCTTTAACGGCGCCGTCCCCATTGTAACCTCTTCTCCATCTACCAGCGCTGTGCGGCTTCCGATGGTAAGAATAATCTGTTTGTCAGAACTCTCTATTGTTACAGTGCCCGCCTCCTTGTCATATGTACAATCATAACCGAGCGCTGTCTTAAAGACATCATAATAGGAAACCAACGCGTACCCGTCCTGCAGAATTCCCGGGGTTCCCTTCATATCAATATCATAACCGTTCAGCGTAACCTTGATCTGCTTATCCGTATAGCTGATATCCTGTTTGCTTCCGTAATCATACAGCTCCAAAACCGCCGCGCTGACGGATGCCGGCGCTGCCATGGAAATAATCAAAGCCAACGCCGTTATAACCGTAATCCATCTTCTTACTGCTGACATCAATCCCTCCTTCTTCTTTGGTTGCTCATTCCTCCTGTTTGCCTGCCACTGCATTGTTCCATATCACCTCTTAACTGTCGTATACCGGGATCATCTGCCTTATATGGCCGGTAATCCCTACACCATGCTGCATCTATACAATAATAAGGAAAAGTGTTATAAATGTGTCAGCAAGAGAACAATTTACAGACACGGACAGATTCTGCTTCTGTGTTGACGGCTCTTAAATATATGATATAATGGAGAATGTCGGAAATGTCTCCGGCACAAACTTGGATTGGAGTCAATACGAGATGAAATTACAGCAGTTATTAAGCTATACCAGAAAAGCTATTGATGAATATCAGATGATTCAGGAGGGAGATCGGATCGCGATTGGAATCTCCGGCGGCAAGGACAGTCTGACCCTGCTGTATGCTATGGCAGGACTGAGACGCTTCTATCCCCGGCACTTTTCACTGGAGGCCATTACCGTTGATCTGGGCTTCGGACAAATGAATACAGGAGCAATTCAAGCTCTATGTAACAGCCTTCAGGTTCCTTACACGGTCGTCACTACACAGATAGCGGACATCATATTCAAAGAACGCGGTGAAAAGAACCCGTGTTCTCTCTGCGCAAAAATGCGCAAAGGCGCCTTCAATGAAAAAGCAAAGGAACTTGGATGCAATAAGTCAGCATACGCGCATCATAAAGACGATGTGATCGAAACAATGCTGCTCTCCCTGATATACGAAGGCAGATTCCATACCTTCTCACCCGTTACTTACCTGGATCGAATGGATATTACCCTGATCCGTCCTCTAATCTATGTAGAAGAATGCGATATCCGGGGCTTTGCCAAACAGTATCTTCTTCCTATTCAGAAAAACAGCTGTCCGGCTGACGGCTATACCAGACGGGAATATGCAAAAAATCTGATAAAGCAGCTGAATGAAGAAACTCCCGGCGTCAGAGAACGTCTTTTCCACGCCGTACTGGAGGGCAGACTTCCCGCATGG
>DVNP01000307.1 GCA_018714285.1 Candidatus Caccomorpha excrementavium
CATTCTGGATGAAGCGCAGAACACAACTCCCGCGCAGATGAAGATGTTCCTGACCCGGATCGGCTTTGGCTCCAAAGTGATCATTACAGGCGATCAGACACAGAAAGATCTTCCGTCCGGCGCCGTATCGGGACTTGACGTGGCGATCCGGGTACTTAAGGACGTGGAAGGCATCGGCTTCTCTTATCTGACAAGCCTGGATGTGGTAAGGCATCCTCTGGTACAGAAGATTGTGAAGGCATATGAAGAATACGAGAGCAGAGAAAAAGACCGCGCAAAGCGGCGCGCCGGACGGAGCGCGGCGTATGCGGGAGAGGACAGGAGGGAACGTTCGGAGCCGCATCCGGACAGGGCCGGCGTTCAGAGAGGCAGAAGAGTCATGTCTGCGCACAGGAAGGGAAGGGGAGAAGGGAAGAACAGATGACGGTTCAGATTGAATGTGAGACGGATATTCGTCTCTTTGACGGATTTGAGAAAGTGATCCGGCGTGTCGTTCGGGCAGTTCTGGATGAGGAAGAATGTCCTTATGAGGCGCAGGTCAATGTGGTTATTACGGATAATGAGGCGATTCGGGAGGTGAATCGGGAATACAGGCAGATTGATGCCGCTACGGATGTGCTGTCCTTCCCAATGCTGGAATATGATGCGCCGGGGGATCTTGACTGGCTGACCGAGGAAGAGGATTATAATCCGGACTGCTTTGATCCGGATACGGGTGAGCTCTTGCTTGGAGATATCATGATCTCGGCGGAGAAGGTGATCTCGCAGGCGGAGGAATACGGACATTCCAGGGAACGGGAGCTGGCCTTCCTGACCGCTCACAGCATGCTGCATCTGTTCGGCTATGATCACATGGAGGAAGAGGAACGCGCCGTGATGGAGGAGAAGCAGAGAGAGATTCTGAACGGACTTGGTATTACGCGATAATAATGAATGGCAGGGAATAATATGACAGGTACAGGAAAACGAATAGTATGGATAGTTATGCTGATGCTTGTGATTCTATGGGGACTTGCCGCCTGCGGCGGGAATCAAAATAACCCTTCCGAGAGCACCGAAGGGACGTCAGCGCCCGTGACGGCTTCGCCGACTCCGACTCCGAGCCCGACTCTGACTCCGACTCCGACCCCGGATCTCCATGAAGGGGAGAAGAGGAGCTATCTGACCGGAGAATGGATTCCGGAGGAAGAAGCGGAGCAGAGGCCTTATGCGGTTATTCTGAACAACCTTAAAACAGCCTCCCCGCAGAGCGGCATTGGAGAGGCGGATATTCTGTATGAGGCGCTGACAGAAGGCGGAATCACAAGGTTTCTGGGGATATATGAAGACATTGGGACGGATCGGCTGGGATCCGTGCGCAGCGCAAGACATTATTTTGTGACATTTGCTGATGAATATGACGCAATCTTTATACATTTCGGGAAGACAAGCTATGCCACGAGGAAGATGAATGAGCTTGGAATTGATCATGTGGACGGAACGGGAGGAAGCGGGGCTTCTACCTTTTACCGGGACAATTCCATTCCTGCTCCCCATAATGCATTCACCGGACTGGAACAGATAGAGGAGACGGTACAGAGACTGGGGTTTCGGACCTCTTATGAGGAAGACTTTGAGGGACATTTTCTGTTCCGGGAGGAAGCAGGACAGACGGATGAGAAGGAAGGGGCCGTGACGGCGGACAAGGTTACGCTTGGCTTTTCCGGCTATATCAGCCCGTACTTTGAGTACAGCAGCGAGGATTCGCTGTATTACCGCTTTCAGTTTGGGGAAGCTCATATCGACTATAATACAAAAGAGCAGTTGGCATTTCGGAATCTAATCATACAGTTTGTAAGAGAATGGGATATCGATCAGAATGGATATCAGACCATGGAGCTGGAAGATGCTTCCGGAGAGGGATACTACATCACGGACGGCATCTCGGTGCCAATTACATGGAAAAAGGCGGGGACGGCAGGAATTACCCGTTATTATGATACGGACGGAAAGGAAATCGAGCTGAATCCGGGCAAGACGTATATTGCGGTATTTCCGGACAGCCGTATGGATAAGGCCGTCATCGAGTAAGAGGAATATTCTAAGGAGGAACTATGATGGCGGCATCGGGCAGAAAAAGACCATCAAAACGAAATAATTTTCTGCTGCAGGGAGGGATCCTTGCGGCAGCATCCATTCTGGTCCGGCTGATCGGACTGATATACCGGATTCCTTTAACCCGGATTGTGGGAGACGAAGGAATGGGGTATTATTCCAATGCATATGAAATCTATAACCTTGCGCTTTTAATATCGTCCTACAGCCTTCCCCTGGCAATATCGAAGCTGGTGGCGGCCAGAGAGTCCAGGCGTCAGTATAAGAATTCTTACCGGCTGTTTCTCTGCGCGCTGATTATCGCGCTGATTGTCGGCGGCATCGCGGCTCTGATCGTATTCGCGGGCGCAGGATTCTTCGCGGAGGTATTCTGCAGCAGCCCTAACAGCGCCATACCGCTTAAGGTTCTGGCGCCTACTATTTTTGTGTTTGCCATTATGGGAGTGCTCAGAGGCTTTTTCCAGGGGAAAAAGACCATGATACCAACTTCTGTCTCTCAGGTTATTGAACAAATTGTTCACGGAGTGGTATCGGTATGGGCGGCTTACGAGCTGATGTGCGTTCACAGCCTGTCGGAGCAGATTTCGGCTTACGGCGCGGCCGGAGGTACGGCCGGAACCCTGGTCGGAGCGATAGCGGGACTTGGCTTTCTGGTATTTGTATTCAGCATTTACAGCCCCATCCTTAAGCGCCAGGTGGCAAAAGACCGGAGCGGAGTACGGGAGTCTTATGCGGCTCTGATCAAGATGATTGCGCTGACCACAATCCCTTTGATTTTAAGCCAGACGGTGTATCAGATCAGCGGCGTTGTGGATTTGAGCATATTCGGCCACCTCATGGAGGGAAAGGGATTCCCGGAGGCAGTCCGCAGCGAGATGACGGGGATATACAACAATAAGTACCGTCAGCTTACCAATCTCCCGGTCGGGATTGCGACTGCCATGGGCGCCGCGGTTATGCCCGCGCTGACTGCGGCTTTCACAAGGGAGCATTATAATGAAGTCCGTCATAAGGCGGCGGTTTCCATTAAGCTCAATATGATCATAGCGATACCTTCCGCGGTCGGCATGGCGATTCTGGCAGGACCGATTCTTCAGCTGCTGTACGCGGATACGAATCCGATGAGCGTCAATATGCTGCGGTTCGGCTCTGCCGCTATTATATTCTTCGCTCTGTCAACCATTACGAACAATATACTTCAGGGCATTAACCGGATGAATATTCCGGTCATTCACGCGGGGATCGCGCTGGTGATTCATATTGTGCTTCTAATTGTCATGATCCAGTTTCTGAATCTCGGGGCCTATGCGCTGGTCATCGGAAATGTTACGTTCGCGTTTACAATCTGTATTCTGAACGGCTTAGCGGTGGCGCGATATCTTTCCTACCGGCAGGAATGGCTCAGGACCTTTATCATTCCGGGAATCTGCTCGGTGATTATGGGAGTCTTTACATTCGGAAGCTATCGGGTCTGCCAGTATCTTCTGAACAGAAACGTACTGAGCACTCTCTTCTCGGTTGCGGTGTCTGTCTTCGTCTATTTTGCCGCGCTGATCCTGATGCGGGGAATCAGCGAAAGCGAGCTGCTCGGGTTCCCGATGGGCGGGAAGGTTGTCGGGCTGTGCAAAAAATTTCATTTGATGTAATCTTTCAGAGCGGGGGTGCCATGCGCATCCCCGTTTGTTTTCCGGTATAGAATCGCGGATGATTGTCAATACTCCATATATATGTCTGAACAGGGAAGAAATGGAGGATATTGGCAATATGGCGAAAAAAATTATATGCTATGCGGCAGCCTTTGCGCTGTTGTGCGTGATGTTCACGACCTGCTATTATTTCAGCTATCAGAGCGCTCTGAAGAAATTTAATGAACAGTCTGTGAAACAGGATTCGGATGTATTTGCGGGAGCGGCAGGGAATATGGAACCGGATTATGAATGGAGCGCGGCAGAGCTTATGGGAGAAGAGCAGCCGGCGTCAGAGAATACGGGAATGCTGTCCGCGTCCGCGGGGACT
>DVNP01000308.1 GCA_018714285.1 Candidatus Caccomorpha excrementavium
CATCTGCTTTTGCACATGATCTGCCTCTACATTCTCCTCATCCGGAGAAAGATTGGAATGAATATAGAGCGTTGCAAGCCCGGCCTTTTTTGCCCCTTCCATATCACAGATACCGTCATTCCCCACCATCACCGCAGTATCGGCCAAGATGGAATATTTCTCAAGAAGGGCGCGAAAGAACCGGATATCCGGCTTCTTGCAGCCGTGATCCGACGAGATAAAGATCCCGTCGAAGAACCGGAAAATATCGAGCGCTTTCATCTCATATTCCGTGAAGATCCTCTGGGCATTGGACAGAAGATAGATCTTCTTCCCCGCCCGTTTCACCGCCGCAAGCATCTCCTTCGTTCCTTCATACAGCCTGATATAATCGGTAGACAGCACACGGAAGAACTGCCCCGCGTGAACGGCCAGCTCCATTCCGGCGTCAATCCCCCGCTCTGCGAACAGTCTTAAGAATACCTGTTCAATCTGAAGCTCCGGATATGCCTCATGAGAATCCGTCCTCAGCCGGACGCTCCCTTCCGACATCTCCTTTGTCAGCCTCTTATACGCATCGCGAAGCTCTTCCCCCGTGTAGAAGGCCCCGTAATACCCATAAAACAGAGCAAGCTTTTCCCACAGCTCCTTCCTGTCTTCCTCCGTGTGAATATCCACCAGAGTCCCGTATAAATCAAAAATGCAGGTCTGATACATCTCTTTCTCTCCCCTCCCCGTCTCTGATCCGATCAAACCGGCCGCTGATATCCTCTCTCCCGGCTGCGGTTCTTCCGAGAATCCTCTGATTCGCGCTGCCCCGGAACGCAAGGCTTAAGTCCTTTTTCTCCTGTATGAACCTGCCGTCTACCAGCACGTCAATTCCGTCAAGCAGTTCGTCGGTCACTTCCGTATGAGCCGGGCCGGCAAGCAGCTCCGTCTCATAGACAAATCCGGTATAACACCAGATATCCTTCCCGGGATACGCCTTTTTCACTGCCGCGACCAGTCCGGCCAGGACCCTTTGATTCTCCGGCTCGAAGGGTTCGCCGCCAAGCAGCGTCAGCCCTCTGATATAATCCGGCGCAAGCGCCTGAAGAATCTCTCTTAACGTCTCTTCCGTATATGGCCTGCCGTATCCAAAATCCCACGCTTCCGAATTAAAGCAGCCCGGACACCGGTGCCTGCAGCCTGATACGAACAGGCTGACACGGACGCCGGGTCCGTTCGCGACATCATATTTTTTAATGACACCGTAATTCATTATAAATGCAGCACCCTGTCTCTAATCTCCTGTGTCCTGCCCGGATTCCAGAACTGCGTTCCGATATAGCCGCAGGTTCTGCGGGCTACGGACATCTTGCTCTGATCCCTGCTCCCGCAGCTGGGACATTTCCATACAAGCTTGCCGGATTCGTCCTCTACAATCGAGATCTCTCCGTCATACCCGCAGCATTCGCAGTAATCGCTCTTCGTATTCAGTTCCGCGTACATAATATTATCATAAATGAACTGCATCACGGACAGAACGGCCGGAATATTATCCTGCATGTTCGGCACCTCCACATAGCTGATCGCGCCGCCCGGCGAGAGCTTCTGGAACTCCGACTCGAACTTCAGCTTGGAGAACGCGTCAATCGGCTCCGTTACATGAACATTATAGCTGTTCGTAATATAATTCTTATCCGTTATGCCCGGAATGATGCCGAACCGCTTCTGAAGGCACTTCGCGAAGCGGTAGGTCGTGGACTCCATCGGCGTTCCGTAGACGGAATAGCTGATGTTCTCGGCCTTCTTCCACTCTGCGCATTTATCGTTCAGCTTCTGCATTACGGCAAGCGCGAACGGCTTTGCCTCCGGATCTGTATGGGACTTGCCGAGCATCCGCATGCACATCTCATACAGCCCTGCATAGCCGAGGGATATCGTGGAATACCCGTTATATAAGAGCCTGTCTATCTTCTCGCCCTTCTTCAGCCTTGCCAGCGCGCCGTTCTGCCAGAGAATCGGGGCCACATCCGACACGGTTCCAAGCAGACGCTCATGCCTGCACCGAAGCGCCCTGTGACATAATTCCAGACGTTCCTCCAGAATCTCCCAGAACCGTTCCATGCTCCCCTTGGAGGAACAGGCAACATCAACCAGATTCAGCGTTACGACACCCTGATTGAATCTGCCGTAGAACTTATGGCTTCCGTCCGGATTACGCTGCGAATCCTCCACCGTCAGGAAGGAACGGCAGCCCATGCAGGTATACACCTCGCCCTGCTTCAGCTCCTTCATAATCTTCGCGGAAATATAATCCGGAACCATCCGCTTCGCCGTACACCGGGCCGCAAGCTCCGTTAAGTACCAGTACCGGCTTCCTTCCGTTATATTATCCTCATCCAGCACATAAATCAGCTTAGGAAATGCCGGCGTCACCCATACGCCCTTCTCATTCTTAACGCCCTGCATCCTCTGGCGCAGCACCTCTTCGATAATCATGGCCAGGTCGTCCCTGGTTCTTCCTTCCTCCACCTCATCCAGATACATGAACACCGTAACGAACGGCGCCTGTCCGTTACAGGTCATCAGCGTAATCAGCTGGTACTGAATGGTCTGAATTCCGCTCTTGATCTCGTCCTTCAGCCTGCGCTCCGTAACCTTCGCGATCACCTGCTCATCCAGGCTCTCCCCGCATTCCTTCCGCTCTTCCGTCACATTCCTGCGGATCTTCTGCCTGCTGATCTCAACGAAGGGAGCCAGGTGCGCCAGCGTGAACGACTGTCCGCCGTACTGGTTGCTCGCCACCTGCGCGACAATCTGCGTCGTCACATTGCAGGCCGTAAAAAAGCTGTGCGGCTTCTCAATCATGGTCTCGCTGATCACCGTTCCGTTCTGCAGCATATCCTCCAGATTAATCAGGTCACAGTTATGCTCCTTCTGCGCGAAATAATCCATATCATGAAAATGAATGATTCCCGCCTCATGCGCCCGCACAATCTCCTCGGGAACAAGCACGCGCCTGGAAAGATCCTTGCTTACCTCGCCCGCCATATAATCACGTTGAGTCGAATTAATCAGAGGATTCTTATTGGAATTCTCCTGGTTCACCTCCTCATTGATATGATCGAGCAGAGACAGGATCCCGTCATCCGTAGTATTGGACTTACGGGAGATCTCACGGCGGTAACGGTAACGGACATACTTCTGCGCCACCTCATAGCCTCTTACCTCCATAATACCCGTTTCTACCATATCCTGGATATCTTCAACATGAACCGCATGCGTGGACTTCTGCACATGATGCGCAATATTCTCCGCAACCACGGCAATCTGATACTCGCTCATCTGATACAACGGATCCACCTCATGATTCGCCTTGCGGATAGCATTCACAATCTTGTCTGAATCGAAATGTACTTCCTCGCCGTTCCGTTTTATTACCTTTGTCTTAACCTCGATGCTCATAAAATCCCTCTTTCTCCTTGTGCTTTCCTGTGCCGTCAGAATCTGCCTTTCACGGATTCCATTCGTCTGACTATTCTGCCATCGGATCCCTGTTTTCTTTCGTTAAAGAGAACATATACTATATGTCCGAATTATTTTTACACAAAACACAAGACCTTGTATCATGTACTGTCTATCATACAACAGATCCTTCAAAAAGAAAAGAGGAAAATAAAAAAATTCAAAATGACTTTTCGTTCTGCCAGTCCTTATAGAAGATCCGAATCACCCGAAACACCTGCTCACAGACATCCGCCAGGTTCTCCCCGGCAATCTCCGGACGCATCGCCTCCTCAAGCGGCACGGCCTCACGCAGAATCGGGAAAAAAGCGTCAATCCCCGCCTCATGACAGGACATAGCTTCCTTCGTGACCCCTCCTGCGAACGCAATTACCGGCTTATGATAACGCTTCGCAAGCTGCGCCGCCCGGACGGGCGCCTTGCCCATAACCGTCTGCGCATCCAGCCGTCCTTCTCCCGTAATGAACAGATCCGAATCCCGAATCGCCTCCTCAAGCTTTGTCTCCTTCATCACAACCTCCGCTCCGGACAGCAGCCTGGCATGCAAAAAAGCCTGAAAAGCAAATCCCAGGCCGCCCGCAGCCCCTGCTCCCTTCCGCCCGGGATCGGCATCCGGACGGATTCCGCGCACAATCCGGGCATACTCCGCAAGCCACTGATCCATCCTTTGAATCATTTCCGGATCCGCTCCCTTCTGCGGCCCGAACACCGCGGAGCATCCCGATTCCCCGCACAGAGGATTCGTAACGTCACACGCAATACGGAACGTACATTCCGACAGCTCCCGCGAAAGCCTGGACTCCGTAATCCGCGAAAGCTCGGAAAGCCCCGCGGCGCCAGGAGAAACGGGCTCCCCATTCTCCTTCAGTAATCCATATCCAAGCGCCTGAAGCATTCCGGCTCCGCCGTCATTCGTCGCGCTCCCGCCGATTCCAATCAGAAAGTTCCGGCAGCCCGTCCGGTAAGCGTCCAGAATCACCTCTCCGACCCCATAGGTAGTCGTATGCATCGGATTGCGTCTCTCCTCTGCAATCAGGGTAAGCCCCGCGGCCTGCGCCATTTCAATGACCGCCGTCTTCGAGTCCGGAAGGATGCCGTACGTACACTGCGCCGGCTCTCCAAGGGGCCCCGTTACAGAAACCCGGCGCATTCTTCCTCCCAGCCCGTTTGTCAGAGCCTCCGCCGTTCCCTCCCCTCCGTCCGCAAGCGGCCGGATGCAGATTTCGGCATCCGGATACACACGCCGGATCCCTTCCGCCGCGCGCCTGCCGGCCTCTAAGGAAGTCAGGCTTCCCTTCAGTGAGTCCATTGCGATTGTAATCTTCATTCGAGATTCTCCTTTGTATTCATTCAGCCATTCTTATATCCGAAATCAGGAATCTTTTTCCACCTTTCCCGGAAATAATGCGCCGCAAGCTTCGGCTTCCTGTCTCTCGTGAACAGCCCCTTCTTATTGCCCTGTACACGAAGCAGGCTCTGACTTGTCGCGAAATCCGCGAAATTCCACGCCTGCTCACCCACAACAAAGTCATATTCATCAAATACCTGATTATTCATCTTATAATACTCAACCTGATACTCCTCCGTATACATCACCGGCGTCGTATCATGGAATCCCATCACCGTATCCGCGCCATATTCCGTGAACAGAACCGGCTTTCCAAGCCTTCCCCACTCCTTTAGCTCCGCGCGCAGCGCCTGCTTCGGCCCTTCCAGATCCGGGCCTCCGTAATACCACCCGTAATACCGGTTCAGACAGATCACGTCGCTTAACCGCGCGGAACAATCCTTCTTTGGCCCGTCCGCCATCTGAACGCTGACCAGGGTCACGGGTCTTCTCTGCGGATCCAGCTCCCTTGCCAGATCAAATAAAGGCTTAAAATATTCATACGCTCCCTCCGCGGCCGAATCCGGTTCGTTCGCAATACTCCACATCACCACGCAGGCGTGATTCTTATCGCGGGCAATCAGGTCGCGGATTACCTCTTTATGATGCGAGAACGTCTGCACCCCATGCTCCGGATCAAAAGTCGAGACCTTCTCCCCGCCGAAATTCGCTCCGCCGCCGAATGTCAGGTTAATCCCGACCGCCGCCGTTTCGTCAATCACCACAATTCCTTCTTCGTCGCATAACCGCATCATCTCTTCACTGTACGGATAATGGCTGGTCCTGAAGCTGTTCGCTCCCTGCCATTTCAGGATCGAGAGATCCTTGGTGTTCATCGGCAGATTCATTCCTCTCCCTGCCGGAAAGGTATCTTCATGCTTGCCGTAGCCCTTGAAATAAAACGGCTTCTCATTGATCAGGAACCGGGTGCCGTCCACCCGGACTGTGCGGATTCCATAAGGAAGGGTATAGATATCCTCTCCGAAGGTTACCTTTACCTCATACAGGTACGGCTTTAACGGCTCCCACAGCGTAACGTCCGGAATGACCATAACTCCCTGCTCCCCCGTACTTTCCGCAACCTTCCTGCCTTCCCTGTCATACACCTCCGTCTTACAGCTGCCGTTCCCTGCGG
>DVNP01000309.1 GCA_018714285.1 Candidatus Caccomorpha excrementavium
GCAGTCTCTGTTCAATGGCCTCTCCGATCCGTTCCCGCATCTCCGCGGCCGCGGCCTTCGTGAAGGTCACAACCAGAAGGCGGTCAATATCAAGCGGCCTCTCTCCTTTGGTGATCCTTGCGATAATCCGCTCCACCAGCACCGCGGTCTTGCCGGATCCTGCGGCCGCCGATACGAGCAGGTTCCGATCCCGAAGCTCAATTACCTTTCTCTGCTCCCCCGTCCATTTCACTTCCGCCATGCTCCCTCTCCTTTCCTTCCGCCCTGATTCTCTGCCATACATCGTCTCCTGACAGCTTCTTCAGGTATCGGTAATCATCCCATTCCATTCTGCAGTCAAAGCTGCATATACTCGTATAAGGGCAGTAATCACAGGCTGTCTTATCCCCCATCCGGTACGGATTCACATCCGTCCGTCCGTCCATAATTTCTTCGGAAAATGCCGCCATCTTCCGGTTCACATGCTCCATAATCTCATAGAAGCCCCTGGTATCCGCAACCTTGGAACGCTTTGTGATCTCTCCGGACCGATCCGTTTCGACCGGAATGACCGTAGATTTTACCGAAGGAGCAAGCCCGCCGTCCGCCGTCCGGAACGCTCTGTCCAGATATCCCAGCACCCTGGTATCCTGATTAGCAACCCCGTCCATCCTGAGCGCTTTCTTCCGCTCATCCTCCGCGCCGGGCCCCTTCTCCACAATCGGATCCTCCAGCCGGTAATAGAATACCCCTGCCGGAACAATTCTTTTATTCTCCGGCCGCTTCCCATTTGCGGGTTCGCTCTCTGCGCGTTCCTCATCCCGCATTCTGGTCACGGCATTCAGATAGACGCCAAGCTGGAGCTGAAGTCCGTAGTACAGCATGGCATAATCAAAGGATGTCGTGCCTGATTTATAGTCAATGACCCTCAGATATAAACTTCCGTCCTCCTCATATACGTCAAGCCGGTCAATCCTTCCGCTCAGCCTCAGATACCGATCCGCGCAGGTGAATGCCATCTCATACGCCTCCGGTTCGAATTCTCCCGACCTTAGCTGTTCCGTTAATACAGACAGCGCTCGCTGCATAATACGCTCCACCCGGGTTATGATATATTCGCTCCGCTTCGTATCCGCAAAGATTCCGCTCCCCGTATCCTGCGCCGCACGCCTGACGCTTTCACTTCCCCACTCGATACGCAGCTCATCCGGCAGAGTATGCCAGTTGTATTCGCTCTCCTTCAGACGCAGGGAGAACAGCTCGAGCGCGCTGTGGAACAGGGTTCCGATATCCGGCATGCCAATCTTATATTCCGCCCTCTCCTCCAGCTCCAGACCGTAAGCCAGAAAATGCGCGAATGCGCAGGCCGCGTATGTCTCCAGCCTTGTAACGCTTCCCGCCAGCATACGGCCGTACAGAAGAGACGCCGCCCTTGCGGATATCCCTTCCTGTCTTCCCGCATAAAACGCGCCGTCCACAAGACGTGCAAGCCTCCGTCTCTCATCCGGCCCGCTCCGGTTCCAAAGTCCATACAGCTCCAGGAAAAGCTCCTTCGAAAGCTTTTCGGCTCCCGGATCCTGCTCGCCCTGCGCGTACTCTCTTAAGCCCCTCTTCAGCGCCGCAAGCCCCCGATCGCTCCCCGTTACATCCGCGATCTTATTCCCCGTATCCTGACGGATTGTCAGCGCCGGGAAAATGGCAAGCAGCCTGCCGATCAGATACGACGGACGGATCGCCCTGCCGTCCTCATTCAGCCTTGCATAGGTAAGATACAGCTTCTCCTGAGGCTTTGTCATACAAAGATATAGATAAAACTGTTCCGTACAGGAATTCTGTCTTCTTGTCGGCGCAAGCTCCATTCCCCGGCGGTTCAGATACTCTCTCTCCATATCGGACAGAATCCCTCCGCCGTCGTCCTTCTTTGGCACAACCCCGTCATTGACGCCAAGGAAAAAAAGCGCTCTGACATCGGTCAGCCTCGTTCTCTGAATATCTCCGGCCACAACCTGATCAACTCCGGGCGGTATTAGTCCGACCTCGCCCTCCGCAAAGCCGGTCTCCATAATTTCACTGAATTCCTTAAGGGGAAGGATATCCTCTCCGAGCAGTTCAGCCACCCGGTCAAACAGTTCCATCACAATCCGGTAGATCTGCTCATATTCCCTGGCAAGCAGCAGTTCGCCGGACTCTTTATACTCCTGCGCCCAAAGCTTCAGCTTCTCTTCGATTCCGTGAGCCGTCACAAATTCATACAGCGCCGTAGTATAGGCAAGCACATTCCGGGACGGATCCGAAAGCACTTCATACAGGGGCATAATTTCCGATAAAAAGCGCGTCCGCAGCTCATTTACCGTATCCAGCATAACCGCCCGCTTCGTCCGGAAGGTTCTCGTCCATTCCTTCTGCCACATTCCATGCCCTCGGATTCCAAGCGCCAGCACATATTCCTCCAGCAGATCAACCTCCTGCGGCTCCCACTGCGCAAGGCCGCAGCGCAGGTACCGGAACACGCTCTCATAGCTGAAATCCCTGGCCGCGATTTCAATTCCGGAACGCAGGAATTCCACGAACGGATTCAGCAGGATATTCTTTTTATCATCCACGAAGCACGCAATCCCCGCCCTTAAGAATTCCCTGCGGATTATTCTGCCGTAGGACTCGATATCGCCGCACACAATCGCGATATCACGGTACCGAAAACCTTTCTCCCTCACCAGACGCAGAATCTGCGCGGCTACGAAGGATATCTCCGCCTCTTTGTCTCTTAAGGAATCGATCCGGATATCCTCCTGCGGCTTCTTATAGGCTCTTGCCGGATACCGGAAAAGATACTTCTCCAGAGCCGCAAGCGGGATGCTCTCCCTGAACCGCCAGGGAATTCCTCCCTCTCCGGGCACGATGGGCTCCTCAATCAGGACGCCCTCCTGATTCGCCAGCTCTTTCAGCTTTTCCATTGTTTTGAAGCTCAGATAAAATAAATGATGCTCCTTCTGCTCCCGCGCAAGGGCCGCGGCATCCATTGTGACAGTCATATATACCTTCGAAGCGTTCCGAAGCAGAGAAGACAATAGTTTATACTGGGACGGCGTAAATCCCGTGAAGCCGTCCAGACAGACCACCGCGTCTCTTACCAGCGCGGATTCATCCAGCACCTCGCCCAGCACATCCAGCACCTCTTCTGCCGTGATATACCTTTCCTTCAGAAACTCCTGAAAGCCCTCATAGACCCGGATCACATCGCCCAGCTTGTTTCTCAGCGCAGGATGTCCGTCCATCCCGTCCTTCGCCTCCTCAAGCATGGCCGGCGTTACGGAATACTGATAGAATTCGGACAGCAAAGACTTCATCTCGTCAACAAAGCCGGCCTTCCGGATATTGCCGGCATACACGGTCAGATCTTTCTGCAGATTCAGAAGCACCTTTTTCACAATAATACTTTTCCCCGTGTCCTCAAGGATCATCCGTTCCTCTCCTCTGACCTCTTCGAACACGCGCCACGCAAGCCGCATGAAGCTTAAGACATCGATATTCATAATCCCATGCTCCGGATGCATATCAAGCAGATTCATCTGAGTCTGCAGCGTAAACTGCTCCGGAACCAGAATCAGATAATTTCTCTTCTTCGTCCCCTGTTCTTCTCTCGACAGCCGTATCATTTCCTGATAGGCCAGATACGACTTGCCGGATCCGGAACTTCCGGCAATAAATTGCAGCGACATACTGTAATGACCTCCCTTCTTCTCCTCTCGTTCTCCGGAGATCTTCTTTCATTATATCGCCTTTTAGTCTGTATTTCAACCGACCGGGAAGTGGTTAGAAATTCTTAAGAAAAAAGAAATCTTTTTCATATTCCGGACTTTGCTCCAATCCCCAGGGGATTCGTGTCATAAAAACGATCCGGTATTCATAGATTGTAGAAAACGCATAATCGGGAGGTTTACATATGTCCAGAACCAAAATTGTCGTGCTTCAGTTAAAGGAAATTATATACACGGCCATTTTCGCTGCGCTCGGGATTCTGCTGGTCATTCTGCTTATCATTATGTTCATGTCCGACAAACCGGAAGAAGCGGATTCGGGCAGTGATTCTCAGGCAAAATACAAGGCCGGGGTCTATACCAGCGCATTCACCCTCGGAGATAACCTTCTCAATCTCGAAGTCGTGGTTGATCCAAATCACATCAATTCCATTCGCCTTGTGAATCTTGATGAATCCGTTACTACAATGTATCCCTTGATTGAGCCCTCTCTGGCATCGATTGCATCTCAGTTATGCAATGATGAGGTGGAGATTGACGAGGTAAAGCTCTCCGAAGACAGCAAGTATACCCAGATGCTCCTGCTTGAAACAGTGAAAGAGACTTTGGATAAAGCGTCTGCAGAGTAGCGGACAAAATCGGGCAGGAGAAAGCCTTCCTACTTCCTCCTGCCCGCAGGCGTCTATCTGTATACTTTATCCTTATAGCGCAGCTCCTTCGTCTTGCCTTCCATATACATTCTGAATTCCGCGCTGTCAAGCCACTGCGCCAGCCGTCTGCACTCCTCCCCGGTCACTCTGCCGTTCAGATCCAGATCCACCATAACATCCAGGTTATCCATCAGCACCCTGCTGCGCAGATACAGTCCCGAATCCCTTCCAACGGGATAATGGTACTTCTTCAGCAGTCTCAGATGATTCTTCGTCCTAGCCTCGTCCAGTCCGCGAAGCCCCCTCTGGTTCATTCCCGCAATACGCTTTATGCTTTCGAGATAATCATACTCTTCCGGATACAGCCGTCTGATCTCATCCCTCTTCACGCAATCACTCCATCTTCTATTCTTCTGATACGGCACGGCAAAACAGGCCGGCAGTCTGTCTATTTGATATCCCAGTACTCCTTATAAGGCGATTTCTCATCCAGGCACACAACCCCGATGATACCGGGACCCGTATGCGCCCCAATCGCGCAGCCGACATAATTCTCCACGAAATACTTACAGCCGTACCGCTCCTTCAGCTGCTCCCTGATGGAAGCCGCCACATCCGCGCAGTCCCCGTGGACAATTCCGATGTACTGCCCCGAAAGATCGGCACCCCGTTCGCCAATCAGATCCACTACCCTTTTCAGAGACTTCTGGCGTCCGCGTACCTTCTCAAACGCAACCAGGGCTCCGTCATCATTCACCTCGATAATTGGCTTGATATCAAGAAGCCCCCCGGCCAGGAACGAGGTCTTGCTCAGTCTTCCGCCCCGATATAGGTAATCCAGGGTCTCTACCGTAACAATATGTTCCATATGATCAAAATGCCACCGGAGCGCCTCTAAGATCGTCTTCTTATCCGCTCCGTTCTTCTGCATCTGCAATGCATAATACACGCCGATTCCAAAACCGAGAGAAGCGCACTTGGAATCCACGATCGTCAGATCAAAGTCCGGGTATTCCTCTAACAGACTCTCCTTCGCCAGATTCGCCGCATTGAATGTTCCCGCGATTCCGGTAGAGAAGCAGCAGTAAATCACTTCATCCCCCCGCTTCGCATATGGTTCAAAGTTCTCGCGGAACATATATTCATTAATATGATAGGTCTTAATCTCGTCCTTTCCCTCCCGGAGCCTGCGGTAGAATTCCTCGGGAAATATGGTCTTGCCGTCAAAATAATCCTTTTCATTAATCACTACCGGTGTCGGAATCACGTGAAGATTGTATTCCTCAATCAAATTCTTCGGCATATCCGTTGCCGAATCCGTAATAATCTTTAATGCCATCTTTATCCTCCATTTCTGCGCATCCTGATAATCCTTCCCGTCGCCCGCATTCCTTCTAAGGCGTAAGCTTCTCTGCCTGTTCAAGCCACAAGGCGGCGCAGGCATCGCTTGGCATTCTTAAATCCCCTCTTGGGGAGACCGCCACCGAACCGACCTTCGGCCCGTCGGGCAGACAGGATCTCTTAAACTGCTGCGTAAAAAATCTTCTGTAAAAGTTCTTCAGCCATTTTAAGATCACTTCCGGATGATACTCTTCCTCAAATGCAATCCGCGCCAGCCGGTATATCTTTCGCGGTTCAAATCCAAACCGGATCACATAATACAGGAAGAAATCATGCAGCTCATACGGCCCCACAATATCCTCCGTCTTCTGAGTAATCTCTCCCTCCTTCGGCGGTATCAGCTCCGGGCTGACCGGGGTATCCAGAATATCCAGAAGCACCGCCCGCAGGGCTTCATTGGGTGTCTCATCCGCAAAATAGGACACCAGATATCTCACCAGTGTCTTGGGTACTGAAGCATTCACCCCGTACATCGACATATGATCCCCGTTATAAGTAGCCCAGCCAAGCGCCAGCTCGGACAAATCCCCGGTTCCCACAACCAGCGCCCCGGACATATTCGCGAGATCCATCAGTACCTGAGTCCTCTCCCTCGCCTGCGCATTCTCATAGGTTACGTCATGGACATCGATATCATGACCAATCTCCTTCAGATGAAGCGTTACGGAGTCCCGAATGGGAATCTCCCGGAAAGAAGCGCCCAGCTCCCGGATCAGAGCCGCCGCATTATGGTAGGTTCTGTCCGTCGTTCCGAAGCAGGGCATCGTCACCGCAAGAATTCCTGACGGATCAAGTCCGCACAGCTCAAATGCCTTTTTTGTCACCAGCAGCGCCAGCGTCGAATCAAGCCCGCCTGATATTCCGATTACGGCCTGTGCGCTGTGAGTATGCAGCAGCCGCTTCTTTAACCCCATTGCCTGGATCATGGTAATCTCCTCACAGCGCTTCTTCCGCTGCAGGGAATCTCCCGGTACGAACGGCATCTTATCAACCGGCCTGACAAGCTTTAACTCCTGTAATTCTCCCTTCCTCCTGGACGGCAGATCATACTCCACGGTTACATACCCGTCCCGGCACTCCGCCGGATAAGTCGTCATCCTTCTGCGTTCGCTCATAAGCCTTCCCAGATCAATCTCCATGAACAGTATATGATTCTCAAACCGGCTGCTCTCTGCCAGCAGGGTGCCGTTCTCCGCAATCAGATCATGCCCCGCGAAGACCAGATCCGTCGTCGATTCGCCTTCTCCGGCATCCGCATACAGATAACCGCAGACCAGCCTTGCCGAATGGCTCCTGACCAGCTCCCTCCTGTAATCCTCCTTCCCCGTTGTCTCATCGCTTGCAGACGCGTTCACAATCAGATAGGCTCCCGCAAGGGCATGTCCTGTACTTGGCGGCTGCGCAACCCACAGATCCTCGCAGATCTCCGCCGCCGTTACCAGTCCGGGAACATCCGCGCACTGAAACAGCATCCTGGTTCCGAAATAGACTTCCTCACCCAGCAATTCCACCGGTTCCGGGATCTCATTCCCCCGCGCAAAATGTCTTGCTTCATAGAATTCAGAATAGTTCGGGATGTTTGTCTTAGGTACAATCCCAAGGATCGCTCCATCGTGCACCATGGCAACTACATTGTACAGCTTTCCACCCTTCATCAGAGGCATACCGACGGCCGCAAGAATATCCATTCCTTCTGTCGCCGCGGCAATTCTCCCAAGCGCCGTCTTTGCTCCCGTTAACAGCGTCTCCTGCAGAAACAGATCCCCGCAGGTATACCCGGTCAGGCAAAGCTCCGGAAATACAATCACCTGCACCTGCCGTTCTTCTGCCTTTTTTATCATTCTTATGATGCTGTCCGCGTTAAATTCACAATCCGCCACTCTGATATCCGGCGTCGC
>DVNP01000310.1 GCA_018714285.1 Candidatus Caccomorpha excrementavium
TTCACAAAATAATTAGCACTCACCTCTTGACAGTGCTAACAACAAGTGGTATAACATAATCATAAAGAAAAGGAAAGGCGATTCAGAAGAAAGATATTCAGAACGCCGGATCCAGATTCATAAGCATTAGAAACTTTGAAAGATAGAATATATTATTTATAGGAGGAATGAATTATGTTACTGCCGAGAGATCGTTATGGTTTAAATTTATTTGATGAGATGCTGAATGACCCCTTCTTCAAGAAGAGAGAGTCGAACTACAACAGCATTATGAAGACAGACGTTCATGAGAAGGATGGTTTCTATCATCTGGAGATGGAACTTCCCGGATATGCGAAGGAAGATATTAAAGCTGAACTGAAGAACGGCTACCTGACCATTACTGCCGAGAAGAATGACAGTAAGGACGAGAAGGACAAGAAGGGTAATGTAGTATTCCAGGAGCGTTACACCGGCAAGTGCTCCAGAAGCTTCTATGTCGGCAACCATGTCAGCCAGGAGGATGTTAAGGCAAGCTTTGAGAACGGCGTATTGAAGCTGGTGATTCCGAGTACGGAACATAAGAAAGCAGAAGAGAAGAAGTTTATCTCAATTGATTAACAGAATGACTTCCAAATCAGTTACGACTGATTTGATCTCATAAATAATAATGAAAATGTGTGTTATCACATAATATGAAGGAGGAATGACTTATGATGATGATACCCAGAAGTAATTTCGGTTTAAGTTTATTTGATGACCTGTTCCAGGATCCGTTCTTTACGGATTGGAGAGATACCGCTCCTGTTATGAAGACAGATATTCATGAAAAGGACGGCAATTATATAGTGGAGATTGACCTGCCCGGCTACAAGAAGGAAGATCTTCATGCCGAGCTGAAGGATGGTTATCTGACCATTACCGCTGAGAAGAATGACAACAAAGAGGAGAAGAACGACAAGGGCAACTGCATTTTCCGTGAACGCTACACCGGCAAGTGCTCCAGAAGCTTCCATGTCGGCCCCGATGTGAAGGAAGAAGATATCAAGGCTTCCTTCGAGAACGGCAGCCTGAAGCTCGTTATCCCGAACAAGGATGCGGCTCCGGCAGTCGAAGAGAAGAAATATATCTCAATTGAATAAGCACCTGTTAAGGCTCCCGTCCGGATTTTGTCTCCGGGCGGGAGCCTTTTTCACTGCAATCTTTTCGGGAACGCACTATATATACAGCCTGATCCACTCTCCGGCCTTATAGATCCAGTCCTTCGCCTCCGCCTGTTCAAAGCCTGTCTCCATTGTTGCCAGGGCCAGACCGTGAGGTCCCTCCTGATACAGATGAAGAGCAAACGGAACGCCCGCCTTCTTCATGGCCGCGGCAAGCACCATTGAATTCTCAACCGGAACGCCCTGATCCGTTACCGTATGCCAGATAAATGCAGGAGGCATATCCTTCGTTACCTGCTTCTCAAGAGACTGTCTCTCCATCTCCTCCGGATCTCCGTACCGATCTCCAAGAAGACTCTTATAGCTTCCCGTATGAGGATATTCCGCCGATATAACCGAATAACAGGAAATCAGTCCGTTCGGCCGGATCTCCTCCGGTTTCGCCTCGATTCCTTCGTATAGAAAATCACGATTCCAGAATACCGCAAGGCTTGTTGCCAGATGTCCTCCTGCCGAGAAACCAAGGACAACAATCTTATCCGGATCCACCTTCCATTCCGCCGCCGATCCCCGTACCAGCTTCACTGCTTTTGCCAGCTGTCTAACGGCTACCGGAAATCTTGCCTCCGGCGCAACCGAATAACGCAGAATACAGGTATGGAACCCCATCGCGCCGAACTGAACCGCTATCGGCTCTGCCTCCCTGTCAGAACAGAACGTATATCCGCCTCCCGGACAGATCACAATCATAGGCCGCACCCGATCCTTCACATTCTCTGATGTGTTCTCCAGCAGATTCACATCCAGCCGCGCAGTACAGCCGCTTTCCTTCACTTCAAAGCTTTTCACTATCATTTGTCCTAATCCGCCTTTCTGTCTCATAACCATTATGTCTGATACTATCGTGTCTGACGCTTTCTATTATAATTCTTTTTCCATAAGATTACAAATAGGAATTCCATAAAAAAACGGAGACCTGATTCCCTGTATCCTCAGATCTCCGCTCTTTTTTTATTTGTTTCTGATGTCCAGACTATTACCGATCATGCATTCTCTTATAGATTCCGCATATCTTTACAGCACTGACTTAACTGCCGCGACAACATTCTCCGTTGTAAATCCATACTTTTTGAACAGCGCCGCTGCCGGAGCCGACGCGCCGAATCCTGTCATGCAGACACACTTGCCGTCCAGTCCGACATACTTACCCCATCCGTAATCAATCAGCGCCTCTACCGCGACTCTTGCGCGAACGTTCTTCGGAAGAATCTTCTCCTTATACTCATCCGGCTGTTCCTCAAAAATATCCATGCAGGGCATACTTACAACACGAACATCAACGCCTTCCTTCGCGAGCTCTGCCTTCGCATCAACCGCAAGAGATACCTCCGAGCCGGTTGCGATAATAATTGCGTCCGGCGTCTCCTTGTCTGAATCCGCAAGAATATACGCGCCCTTCAGCGCTTCCCTGCTCGATCCCGCAAGCTGAGGAAGATTCTGTCTTGTCAGCACCAGAGCCGTGGGCGTCTCCTTCGATGTTACGGCGCTGTACCAGGCCGCAATCGTCTCGGTCGCGTCCGCAGGACGGAATACATGGAAGTTCGGCATTGCGCGAAGCATCGCAAGCTGCTCAATCGGTTCATGGGTCGGACCGTCCTCTCCGACACCGATGCTGTCATGCGTCAGAACATATGTGGTCGGGATTCTCATCAGTGCAGACAGTCTTGCCATCGGCTTCACATAATCACTGAACACGAAGAAGGTCGATACATATGCCCTCATTCCATGCAGTGTGATGCCATTGCCGATTGCCGCCATTGCGATCTCTCTTACACCAAAATGCAGATTCCTGCCCAGACGGTTATTCTTGCTGAAATCTCCCATATCCTTCATATAGGTCTTGGTAGACGGAGCCAGATCCGCCGCGCCGCCGATCAGGTTCGGAACATAATCCTTCAGCCTGTTCAGCACAATCCCGGACAGATTTCTCGTAGCATCCGGCTTATCATCATATTTCCAGAAGTCCTCATTATCAATTAAGGGCTTCGCAATATCAAGATCAAACTCCTTGTCCCACTCTGCCTTCATCTCCGGATACTTCTCACAGTATTCCGCGAACATCACATTCCAGGCTTCTTCCGCCTTCGCCTTGTCCTCGGCAATCTCTTTATAATTCGCATATACCTCATCCGGCACATAGAAGGGCTCCATGGAAGGCCATCCAATGTTCTCCTTCAGCGCCGCGACATTCTCCTCGCCAAGGGGTTCTCCATGTGCGCTTGCCTTTCCCTGCTTCGCCGGACAGCCATATCCGATCTGCGTCTTTACCGTAATAAAGGAAGGCCGCGCAGTATCTGCCTTGGCCGCTTCAATTGCCGCGCCGATCTCTTCCAGATTATTGCCGTCCTCAACCATGAACAGACCGAAGCCGAACGCTTCCATTCTCTTCTGTACATTCTCTGTAAATGCAATATCTGTGCTGCCCTCAATCGATATCCGATTGGAATCATAGATTACAATCAGCTTGTTCAATCCCAGTGTTCCTGCCAGAGAAAAGGCCTCAGAGGAGATTCCCTCCATCATGCAGCCATCGCCGCCCAGAACAAAGGTGTAATGATCCACAACCGGATACCCTTCCTTATTAAACTTCGCTCCCAGGTGCGCTTCCGCGATTGCCATTCCAACCGCCATAGCCATACCTGCGCCCAGAGGACCGGTTGTAGCCTCAACTCCCTTCGTATGCCTGTATTCCGGATGACCGGGAGTCAGAGAATCCAGCTGGCGAAAGCTTGCCAGATCTTCCTTCGTAAGCCCGTATCCGAACAAATGCAGCAGCGAATACAGCAGTGTTGAACCATGGCCTCCGGAAAGAATAAACCGGTCTCTGTCTGCCCAGTCCGGGTTCGCCGGGTTATGCTTCATATGCTTTGCCCACAGCTCATAAGCCACGGCAGCGCAGCCGAGCGGAAGTCCCGGATGTCCTGACTTCGCCTTCTGAACCGCGTCCGCAGCCAGAACCCGGATCGCATTCACAGACATTGTATCAATATTACTCATATAATAATCCTCCATTCCCGCGCCGTCTGTGCGCACTTAGTCATATTATTCGCCGAAGACAGCCTTATAATCCTTCTGGAACTTCTCGATTCCCGCGTCAGTCAGCGGATGCTTGCAGCACTGTACAATCACGCTGTAAGGAACCGTAGCGATATCAGCGCCCGCAAGCGCGCAGTCCGTAATATGAATCGGATTCCGGATACTGGCGGCAATAATCTGAGTCTCCAGTCCATAAATATCAAAAATCTCCGCGATTGTACGAATCAGGTCAACACCGGTTGTAGAAATATCATCCAGACGTCCCAGGAACGGCGATACATAAGTAGCTCCGGCTCTTGCCGCAAGCAGCGCCTGATTCGCCGTGAAGATCAGCGTTACATTCGTCTTAATGCCTTCGGAGGACAGAACCTTGGTAGCCTTTAAGCCTTCTACCGTCATAGGAATCTTGACAACCATATTCGGATGAATTGCGGCAATCTCTCTGCCTTCCTTAATCATACCCTCGGCATCCACTGTCGTAGCCTTCACCTCTCCGCTGATCGGACCATCTACAATGCTTGTGATTTCTTTGATAACCTCGTTAAAATCTCTGCCTTCCTTGGCGATCAGAGATGGATTCGTGGTTACGCCGCAAATAACGCCC